>JASIKQ010000272.1 GCA_030049565.1 Candidatus Sulfotelmatobacter sp. | reverse complement strand
ACGGCCGCTACAAGATCGCCTTTGGCAACACGCAAATCACCGAGATTACCTGCCACGCCAAAGGCGCAAGCTTTCTGTGTCCGGGCACGCGCACCGTAATTGATATGGGCGGGCAGGATTCGAAAGCCATCAGCGTTGGGGCCAACGGCGAGGTGCTGGATTTTGTCATGAACGACAAATGCGCAGCTGGCACTGGGCGTTTTCTGGCAAATTCGGCGGAAGTCATGGGCATCAGCCTGGACGAAGTTGGACCGCTGTCACTCCAGGCGAAACACCCAGTCAAGATGGCGACCGTCTGCACTGTATTTGTCGAATCCGACATTCTTTCCTACCTCGCGCAGGGGAAGACTGCGGAAGACATTCTTGGTGGCGTTCATGTTGCCATTGCCAAGCGCACGCTATCACTGGCACGACGGCTAAGCATTGAGCCGAAAATCACCATGACGGGTGGGGTTGCCCGCAATATTGGCATGGTGCGGGCGCTCGAGGAAGTCATTGGACGAAAGATGCTGATCAGCCCGGAGGCGCAGTTTATCGGTGCGGTCGGCGCCGCGCTGTTCGCTCTGGAGAAACTCGACCAGAGCTTCGAATCCGGCATTTGGAGGGGAGATCATGCCGTTGCTGGCGGGCATTGATTGTGGCACCAGCTTTACTAAGTCGGTTGTACTTCTCGATGAGAATGGCCTGCCTCGCATCCTCGGCAAAGGCCGCACACGCAGCGGAGTAAGAGTAGACGAGGCCGCCACTATTGCGCTGCAAGAGGCGCTCGAACACGCCGGGATCAAACGGAGCCGACTGGAATATATCGCCACTACCGGGTTCGGCCGTTATGGTGTCAGCTTCCGCGATATTCAGGTAACCGAAATCACGACGGCGGCGCGCGGTGCGCATTTTGCCATCCCGCAAACTACCGCCATTCTCGATATCGGCGGACAGTGCACCCGTGCCATCGGCATCACCGAGACCGGCAGAGTCAAAATATTCAAGAGCAACGATAAGTGCGCTGCCGGCTCAGGCATGTTCATCCAACGCGCCGCCAAGTATCTCGAAGTGCCGCTGGAAGATGTTGGTGAACTCTCGCTGCGGGCGACCCATCCCCAGCCGATTTCCAGTGTTTGCGCAGTGCTCGCGGAGAGCGAGATTATCAACCATGTCAGCGCAGGGATTACCGTGCAAGACATTCTGCGTGGCATCCACGAGTCCCTGGCCGACCGCGCTGGAGCGCTGCTCAAGCGCGTGGAAATGAAAGATCAACTTACGCTGATCGGTGGAGTCGCGCGCCAGGCAGGTATTGCCCGGGCTTTGGAAGATCGCCTGAAGGTGAAGGTGAACATCCCAGAAGATTGCGATTTTGTGTGCGCTCTGGGCGCCGCCTTGCTCGGGCTCAAACGTCTGGCCAGCAAGCGATCTGCGGTGGTAGCAGCCGCGAGGGAATATGCGAATTGAAGGAGCACATGGCTATCGCCTGATCGCGGTGGGCAAGCCAGTTGAGCGGGTTGAGCTGCCCGCGCTCGAACCCGGGCTGGAGGAAGTCATTGTCGAGGTTGCCGGCTGCGGCATCTGCCACACCGACGTCGGTTTCGCGGTCGACGGTGTCCCAACGCGAAAAGCGTTGCCGCTCGTGCTGGGGCACGAAATCAGTGGACGGGTGGCCGCAGCCGGTGATAACGCCACGAGATGGCTCGGACGCACGGTCATTGTTCCCGCGGTCATTCCTTGCGGTGTCTGTCCTGCCTGCCAGGCAGGGCGGCCCACCATCTGCCGCAATCAGTTCATGCCTGGCAACGACGGCGACGGCGGTATCGCCACTCACGTTCGCGTGCCCGCCCGCGGCCTGTGTCCTGTGCCCGAACCGCTGCCGCATGGGCTGAGAACTGAGTTGCTATCGGTGATTGCCGATGCCGTAACCACACCGTGGGAAGCGATCCGCCGCGCTGGCGCGGGAGCGGACGATGTAGCCGTTTTTGTGGGTGTCGGAGGAGTAGGTGGCTTTGGCGTGCAGATCGCAGCCGCGCTTGGTGCGGCAGTAATCGCCATCGACATTGATCAGGGAAAGCTGGACCTGGCCGCGCAGCACGGCGCTGGCTTGACCCTCAACTCGTCGTCGATGAATGAGAAAGATCTGAAGGCCGCGGTCCGGAACTTTACCAAGCAGAGCGCGCGCAAAGGTATTGGCTTGAAGATTTTCGAGACCAGCGGAACCCCAGCGGGGCAGCAGACCGCCTTCGGTTTGCTCGACTTCGGCGGTTACCTCGCCGTGGTCGGATTCACGCCACGGAAAGTCGAGCTGCGCTTGTCGAATCTGATGGCGCTCGATGCCACGGCGCGCGGCAATTGGGGCTGCCCGCCCGACCAGTACCCCGCCGCACTGAATTCAGTTCTGCGCGGTGAAGTGGCGATTGCTCCTTATGTGGAGACACACTCACTGGACGAGGCTCCGGCGGTTTTCGACGCGGTTGCACGTCATGCCGTTACGCGCCGAGTGATCCTCAAACCTATCTTGAACGGCAATCAGGAGACGCCATGAAAGATCACAATCTCGTCGAAGCTCCGCTGCGCGCGAACATGGTGCTCGAGCACCGTCCGGTTCGATCGCGCAATGGTTCGACGGTCGCCGGTCTGCACAATGTCTGGATCACGCTGAACAATCCCGCCGAACTCAACAGCTACACCACGGACATGGCCAAGGAGATCATCCTGGCGCTGCGCGAGGCGTCCAATGATCGCGCTGCCGTGGCGGTTGTGCTGACCGGCGCCGGGAATCGTGCTTTCTGTTCGGGAGGAAATACCCGCGAGTACGCGGAGGTTTACGCCGGCGCACCCGCCGAATACCGGCAATACATGAGGCTTTTTAATGACATGGTCACCGCCGTCCTGCAGTGCGACAAGCCGGTGATCTGCCGCGTTAACGGGATGCGCGTGGGAGGCGGGCAGGAGATCGGCATGGCCTGCGACTTCTCGATCGCAAGCGACATGGCGGTTTTCAGCCAGGCTGGTCCAAAACATGGTTCAGCGCCCGACGGCGGCTCGACCGATTTCCTGCCGCTCTATGTGGGCATCGAGCGCGCCATGATGAGCGGCACGTTGTGTGAACCTTGGAGCGCTCATCGCTTCTATTGGATGGGTGGGCTTACCCAGATCGTTCCTGTCACAAAGCTGGAAGGAAGGTTTGTTCCGAATCCGCTGGTCATCTCCGATCGTCTGCTCGACGAATTCGGCCGGCTGGTGATCGGTGACTTCAAGTCCGGCGAAGCGAAGAAACAGGCTCACGATGTGCTGGCGAGCGCCCAGATCGACCTCAGCCTGCTGGATGAAGCCGTCGAGCAGTTATGCACCAAGCTTCTCTATACCATGCCGGATTGCCTAACCAAGACCGTCGAGAGTTTGCGTAAGCACAAACTGGAGCACTGGGATCGCAACCGCGAAACCAACCGGGCGTGGCTCTCGCTCAACATGATGACCGAGGCCAACGCCGGATTCCGCGCGTTCCATTATGGGGACAAGAAGAACCGCGAAGTTGATTTCGTGCGGCTACGCCAGCGGCTGGCGGAGGGAGCGCGCTGGAGCGAGGAACTGATCGAGGAGATCGCCCCGTGGACGGCGCAAAATGTCGCGGAAGGAGCGGCGAAATGAAGTTCGAGAAGATCCGGCTGGAGTTCACTTGTGAAGAGCGAGTGGCGCGCATCACCCTGGCGGCTCCGAAGGCCAACATCCTGAATGGCTCGATGATCGGCGAACTCGACGCAGCCCTTTCACACTGTGCCGGTCGCACGCTGAATGCAATCGTGGTTGCAGCAGACGGCCCGCACTTCAGCTTTGGTGCGAGCGTGCAGGAGCATCTGCCCGACCAGATTGCCGGCACATTGCGAGCACTGCATACTCTATTAAGGCGAATCTATGAAGCCCCCGCCCCCGTAATTGCCGCAGTTCGTGGCCAGTGCCTGGGCGGAGGATTTGAACTCGCACTTTCGTGCGACCTCATTATCGCCGATAAAACCGCGCAGTTTGCCTGTCCCGAAATTAAGCTGGCCGTGTTCGCTCCCGCTGCCTCTGCCCTGTTCCCAGTTCGGGTTGGACAGGCGGTGGCCGCAAAACTGCTGCTGACCGGGGCCGCGATCACTGCCGCGGAAGCCGCTGGTAGGGGCCTGGTGGCGAAAATCACAGATGACCTGGATGCCGGGCTCGGCCAGTGGCTCGAAACGGACTTTCTTCCTCACTCGCCTTCTTCGCTTGCATACGCCTGCCGCGCGGTTCGCTTGCCACTGCGTCGAGTGTTCGAACACGACCTTCCGGAACTTGAATCGTTGTATTTGCACGAACTGATGGCGACTCCCGACGCGGAGGAAGGAATCCGCGCCTTCCTCGAGAAGCGTGCCGCGCAGTGGACTAAGCCCGCGCTGGCGCAAGGATAAAAATGATCCAGATTTCAGATATCGGCGGTAAGATCGCGGTGGTGACCGGAGGTTCCGGAGCCATCGGTCAAGCGATCGGATCTGCGCTCACGGCGGCCGGCGCGCACGTGTTTTCGCTGGATGTAGTTCCATCCAATTATCCAGATATTGCCTGGATCGAGTGTGACGTACGGGACGACGCCTCGGTTGCAAATGCCATGCGCGAAGTCGCTGGGAAACACGAGGGCATTGACATTGCAATACATGCCGCGGGCGTGTCGCGCGACGCAGTTGTCTGGAAGTTGCCGGTCGAGGATTGGGACTTTGTCCAGAGCGTTAATCTCCGGGGCGCATTCCTGCTCATCCGCCACACCTTGCCGCTGATGCGGGCGCGCGCCGCCGGCCGGGTTGTGCTGATCGGTTCGATTAATGGTTCCCGCGGGAAGTCCGGTACCGCTGCATACTCCGCCAGCAAGGCAGGACTGCTGGGTCTCGCGAAGAGTGTAGCGCGGGAATCCGGACGCTTTGGCATTCTGATCAACGTGATCGAGCCTGGCTGGGTGCGTACGCCGCTGACCGAATCGCTTCCGCAGTCGATTCGCGACGCCGCGTTGGCCGAGAATCTGGTCGGCAGTTTTGTGGATCCCGAGGATATCGGCCAGGCGGTCACGTTTCTCTGCGGCTCGGGTGGCCGGCGAATTACGGGACAAATCCTGCGAATCGATGGTGGGCAGTTTCTCGGTTCCATCTAGTTCTTGTTGGGAGGTAATCATGACGGATTCCAATCTTTTTCGTTGCACAAGGTGCGGACGGGTCGCGAATGAAGCAGACAAGTTTTGCGCGGAATGCGGATTGTTCTTGCGCGACGCCGCCGTGGATCAGCGTTTGTTGCTCGCCCTGGTCCATGAACGGGATGGGTTTAGCCAGGAAGCCCGTTCTGAACTCGAACGTCTGCTCACCATGGAGCCTGGCCACGTGCTCGCCAACCATTTGCTCGGCACGCTCTATTTTCATGAAGGCTTGCTAGACCAAGCCGCCGAGCTTTACGAGAAAGCAGTCGTGGCAGCACCCAGATTCATTCTTGGACATTACGATCTGGGTGTTGCCTACTACCACCGTGGTGACATGCCGCGCGCGGTGCAATCCTTTCGCCGCTGTCTGAAGATCGATCCCAACTACAATGCGGCGCACTATCGCATCGCCCTCGCCTTGTTCCACAACGGCCATCTTGACGAGGCTCAGGAACACTTTCAGTTGTCGCTGACGCTGACTCCCGAGTACCTGATGGCGCACTACCATCTCGGTATTATTCACGAGCGGAAGGGGGAGTACGAAGCGGCGGCGCGCGAGTTCGAGATCAGCCTGGAAGAATCCAGCGGCGACGTGAGCAGCCTTTATCACCTGGCCCTGGTTCGCGATGCGCAGGGCGATCATGCCGCCGCGGAAGATTTGCGGCGCCGGGCCCGCGACTTCGCGAAGTCACAGCCCGTCGGGGCGAAATAGCAGCGGAGGCAGCCATGA
>JASIKQ010000271.1 GCA_030049565.1 Candidatus Sulfotelmatobacter sp. | reverse complement strand
GGTTCCAGCTTTGTTGACCGTGCCGGTGGGATCGCGGAAATATCCGCCCACGGCTTCCTGCACTTTTTTGTTGGTGTTGAGCAGCCAGAGGACAATGAACAAAGCCATCATGGCGGTAACGAAATCCGCGTAGGCGACCTTCCAAGCGCCGCCGTGATGAGCGCCGTGGCCGCCTTTCTTTTTGATCAGGATGATGGGGCGAGTTTTGTCCATAGGTTTCTCCTCGAGGCGTTACTTCGCCGCACCAGCGGCGGCTGCGGCCTTGTCCGCGGGCGGGGGTGCTGCATCTGGCGCTGCTTTCTTGCGGCAGGCGGCTTCTACTTCGCGAAATGATGGGCGGACGTGGCCGGGAATGGCGCGGCGGGCGACTTCGACGGCCATGATCGGAGCGGTGCCCCGAAGAAAAGAAATAATCAGAACCCGCAGCACGTAGAGATAGGCATGCTCTTCGGCGGCGAGTTTGGCCATGTTGGCGGCGATGGGACCGACGAGTCCGTAGCAGAGAAGGATACCGAGAAAAGTGCCCACGAGCGCCGCGGCGACTTTTCGTCCAATTTCTTCGGGAGGGCCGCCGAGAGCGCCCATGGTGATGACAACTCCGAGAACGGCGGCGACAATGCCGAGGCCGGGAAGCGAGTCGGCCACGGTGCTGAGCGCGGAGGTGGATTGCGAAGAGTCGTTATGGTGGACTTCGAGATCGAGGTCGAGCATCTGGTCGAGATCGAAGGCGTCCACGCCGGTGATGGCCATGCGCAGGGAATCGCAGACATAATCACGAACGTGATGATTCTTCATGACCGCCGGGCCTTTGGAAAAGAACGGGCTTTTGGCGGGTTCTTCGACGTCATTTTCGAGAGCCATCAACCCATCTTTGCGCGCTTTGTTGAGCAGGTCGTACATCATTTTTAGAGAATCGATATAGGCCTGCTTCGTGTATTTCGAACCGCCGAAGACGCCGCCGATGCCGGCGGCAATTTGTTGGAGTACATGCAGGGGATTGGCGATGAGCACAGTGCCAGTGGCGGCGCCGCCGATGATGATCAGCTCGGCGGGCTGCAAGAGCACACGGATGTTGCCGTGCTCCATGAGGTAGCCGGCGACGATGGCGCCGAAGACCACTACGATGCCGATGATGGCAAACATCAGTCAGTCCTCACCTTCAGGATCACCGGCAGCGGCGTGTTTGGCCAATTGGGCGGATTCTTCGAGAGAGCGCTGGGCGCGTTGCAAGATGGATTCGAGATTGTCTCCTTTCTGAGCGGCGGCGGGGCCGAGGCAACCGCGAACGGATAATTCTTCTCCCCACCACATAATGGTTGCATTGTCCAACATGCGGAACATTCGGGAGGCGATGGCGTGGAGAGCTTCCTCGCTCGAGCCCATCAGAATGACGAGAAAGCGGCCTTCGCTCCAGCGGCCGACAAAGTCGGTGGGCCAGACGGTGTTGCGCATGGTGCGAGACAGCACTTGCAGAATAGAGCGGGCCGCGCCCTGGCCGTAGCGTGCGCGGAACTGATCGAGGTCGGGAAAATCCACGAGGATGACCGCGAAGGGAATGTGCAGCTCGGTGAAGGTGGCGATGGCTTCACGCAGGTGCGAGTACATGATCGCCTGGGCGGGCAGGTCGGTGACTTCATCGAGCCAGCCGCGCTGTTTGAGACTGTGCTCTTTTGGATCGGGAGGCTTGGCGGCAAATTGTCCGTCGAAAGTTTGTATGATGCCGATGATGAAGCCGTTCTTGTCGCGCAGGGGAATGGTCCAGGTGTGAACTGGAATGCGGTGTCCGGATTGGTGGTGAATGAAGCCGTTGGATTCGAAGGGCTGAGCGTCGTGCAGGGCGACTTCGATGGGGCATTTCTCATCGCACATTTCGCAGCTTTTCTGATTGCAGTGCTGAAGAATATTGTCACAGCAGGAATGGCCGATCACTTCACTGCGGGTATAGCCGGTAAGCTGTTCGGCGCCATCACTCCAAAAGACGATTCTTTTCTGCAGATCGAGGACACAGACGCCGACCTGGAGGCGGTTGAGGATGTCGCGGTAGGTATCGGGATCCTGGAAGGCAGACATAGGAGTGCGAGGTGGTGCCTATGAATAGTTCATCGGCTGGAAGTGAGCCCGTCTTGACCGTGGCTGACCGAGTTGGCACCTCGGCAGGTGGAATTAAATACCGTGTTTGCAGAGAGTTGCTGGACTAGCACTTTTGTGGTATTCGATGGCACCAGAGTGCCATTTGCAAGACGGTTGCGAGCATTTACTTTGACCAGTGAGCAGTTCTGGGGGAGGGCTGCCCGGGCGCCTCGGTCTTAATCGAGATCGAGGCGCTCGTTATTTTGGGCTGACTTATCTGGATCGCCCCGGACCTCAGCAGCGCACCTCAAACCTGCGGCTTCCAACGTTCCCTATCCCACCGAAGACCAAAAATCCATGCACAGCGTATGATTTCCGCAATGGGGTCCTCCACGAAACTTTCTTTGATGCTGCGAATCCGATCTGCGTGAGCAACGAAGGACCGGACCATGGATGAGAAGAAATTTCGGCAGAACAGCAGGCGGGAGCTGCTGAAACTGACGCCGGTGTTGGCGCTGGGCGCGTTTGCCATTCCAAGCCTGCAGGAGGGACTGCTGAAGAGGGGATTGCGCTTCAGCGACTGGATGGGAGCGCGGCTGTTCCGGCGCGGGCATTTGGCGACGACATTCAACAATTCTGAAGTCACTCCATTCGATAAGTTCCCTCTTAATACTTATGACGTGGATGATCCGGGAGTGATTTTTGAGAACTGGACTCTGACCGTCAGCGGCGCGGTCGAGAAGCCGGGGGATTACACGCTGGCGCAGATACAGGCTTTGCCGCGCCTGACGCAGAACACCCGGCATGTTTGTGTTGAAGGGTGGGATGTGATTGGGAACTTTGGGGGCGCGCGGCTCGCAGATTTTTTGCGGATGGTGGGTGCGGATCCGGCGGCTCGATTTATCACGGTGAATTGCGCTGACGATTATTACGAATCGCTGGATATGGCGACGGCGATGCATCCGCAGACTCTGCTTTGTTATGAGATGTATGAGCGGCCGCTGACGCGCGAGCATGGGGCGCCGCTGCGCTTGCAGATTCCGACGAAGATTGGGTACAAGCAGGCGAAGTACTTGACAGATTTGAAGGTGACGCACCTGCTCGATAGGGTGGGGTACTGGGAGGATCAGGGGTATTCGTGGTTTTACGGGTTGTAAGGTGGGCGGGCGAGGCAAGAAAAGAGCAAGGGCAACAACACAGAGGCACGCGGTTACACAGGGTAAAGCAAATGAGTAGTACGGTCATCGAAGTCATAGAAAAAGAGAAAAAAACCGGGGATGAGACGCCGGTGGTGGTAGGGCGGGCAGTGTACGAGCATCCGCTGGTGGTGCGGCTTTGCCATTGGATTAATACCGTGGCCCTGTTTGTGATGGCAGGCAGCGGCTTGCAGATTTTTCGGGCTTTTCCCAGTTTCGGGGCGAAGATTCCGCAGAAAGATTTGTTGCATTGGCCGAAAGCGTTTGCCATTGGCGGATGGCTGGGCGGGGCGCTGCAATGGCACATGACCTTCATGTGGATTTATATGGGGACCGGCGTGCTTTATCTGGCGTATCAGATTTTCAGCGGGAACTACCGGCAGATTTTGTTCACGCATCGCGATGCTCCGGGCGTCTGGCCGATGGTGAGGCATTATTTCTTTTTCGGTCCCAAGCCGCCAGCGCGCGAGGCTTACAATGCGCTGCAAAAGCAGGCTTACGCCGCGGTGATTGTGCTCGGCATTTTGTCGGTGGCCACGGGATTTGCGGTATGGAAGCCGATACAGTTTTCCTGGCTGGCGTGGATGATGGGAGGCTTTCATTATGCGCGCATATGGCATTTCGCGGTGATGTGGGCGATGCTGGCCTTCGTTTTAGGGCATCTCGTGATGGTGATTCTGCATGGGTGGAACAACTTTGTTTCCATGCTAACGGGGTGGAAGAAGGACCCGGAATATTGAACAAACACCGTCCGTTCGCCCTCGGTCGTTCGTCTTTGGTCGCTAGCTAAAAGCTAACGACGAACGACCCGTTGTTGCGACCAAGGAAGCCACACTGGCAGCCGGTAGACTTGGCGCAAACTTAAGTTGAGATTCTGCTGAAGGGCGCGCATGGAAGCTATAACTATCGAAGAGACCCTGAATGCTCCGCTTGATCGTGTCTGGCGTGCGTGGACTGATCCCGAACAACTTTGCCCATGGTTTGCCCTGAGAGCCAACGTTGTGCCGAAACGGGGTGGGCCATATGAGCTCTTTTGGGATCTCGCTCATGCCGAGCGCCAGAGCACCCTGGGATGCCGAATTACTTTCATTCAGCCGCAGCGATGGCTCGGATTCACGTGGCGAGGCCCGAGTATATTCGATGATTTAATGAACGAAGATGCGGTGCCGCCTCCGCCCCCCACGCACGTAGCTGTGAGCTTCGCGACCAGTGCCGAGAAAACAATCGTTCGTGTGACCCACACCGGCTGGCTAGAGGATGAAAGGTGGGCTGAAGCGCGTGCGTGGCACGTTCGTGCCTGGAAAACGGTGTTCCAGAATCTGGCTGCATTTGTTGAAGGGAGAAAATTGCCGGTTGATTGGTCGGCGCCGGCAGCACAAGGTTAAGCCCTGTCTCTTAGCCGTGTTCTCAAAAGCCTCAGCGTACGCGATGAAGGAAGTCACATCTTGAATGACGCCGTTCTGAACTCGCAACAGGCTATTCACAGTCGCGAGCAGGATTTGATTGTGGCCGTGCAAGGCGGCCAGCGGGAATTGTTTTACGAACTGGTCCGGCCTTATGAGCGGCGGGTCTACGCTGCGGCATTGGCAATTCTCCACAACGAGCACGATGCGGAAGACGCGGCGCAGGAGGCGATGCTGAAGGCGATCGCCAATATCGGGCAGTTTCGGGCGGAGGCGCGATTCAGCACGTGGCTGATTCAGATCACAGTGAACGAGGCGCTGATGCGGCGGCGAAGGGAGCGGACGGTGGTTATGGAGGGCATTGACGGACATCGCTCCGGTCCGGGCGAGGAAGGGAGCGAATATGCGCCGCGG
This sequence comes from Candidatus Sulfotelmatobacter sp., assembly GCA_030049565.1. Lineage (GTDB taxonomy): Bacteria > Acidobacteriota > Terriglobia > Terriglobales > Acidobacteriaceae > Sulfotelmatobacter. The sequence continues at coordinate 823 of JASIKQ010000271.1, read as the reverse complement.
GAGTTTGCTGACTGGCGCGAGATACCTTCGGAGGCGCTGGAGCGCAAGGAAGTGCGGCAGCATCTGGCCAAGGCGCTGGCGTCGCTCGACCGAAAATATCGCGAGGTTTTCGTGCTCAGGGATATGGAGCACCTGAACATTCAGGAAACGGCCGGGGCGCTGGGAATTTCAGTAGCGTCGGTAAAGACACGACTGCTACGGGCGCGGCTGATGCTGCGCGATCTGCTGGCCGCCGGGTGGGAGCAGGGGTGGTTCAGCCGGCTTCCATTCGAGAAGGGAACCAAGCCATGGTAGATAACCAGAACATGTCGAACCAAAAAATGGTGAATTGCGAACTGCTGTGGCGCGAGATTTCGAATTACGTCGATGGAGATGTCGACCCCGGACTGCGTTCGGGGATGGAGGAGCATTTCAAGACCTGTCGGCGATGCGCTTCGGTGCTGGCGGGGACGCGGAATGTGGTCAGGCTGTACGGTGATGAGCGCATGTTGGACGTGCCGGCAGGCTTCAGCGTTCGCTTGGAGAAGCGGATTGAGCGAGGCCTGGCGCAGGATTTTCGCGGGCATCGGCAATGGTGGTCGAGCTGGTCGGCGTGGCTGATTCCGGTGGCGGCGCTATTGTTGATTGCTGGAGGAGTGAGGCTGACGAATTCGGTGAGTTTCAGAACTTATTTCAGGTCACAACATGCGGACCCGGGGAAGAATATTCCTCCCGATCTTCAGGTGGTGGTTTCGGATGGCGAGAAGCTGTTTCATGTGCCGGGATGTAAGTTCATTAAAGATCCGAATTCCGAGCGCACCATGACCGCGCGGGAGGCGCTGAG
>JASIKQ010000026.1 GCA_030049565.1 Candidatus Sulfotelmatobacter sp. | reverse complement strand
AGATGAGACATGGTCCGGACCTGTTGAATCGCGCGCTCCACGATGCTGCTGGCCTGCGCCCATGCCGCATCCGGCTGCGCCGAGCCCTTCTGCATGATCATCCTGTCTAACACCATCTTGGCTACCGCCAGCTCTTGTCCCAAGCCGTCGTGCAGATCGCGAGCCAGGCGCCGGCGTTCCTGATCCTGCATGGTCATCAGGCGGGCCGAGAGGTGCCGCAGTTCTTCGGTCCGCCGATCCACCATTTTTTCGAGTTCGGCAGCATTGTCGCGTATCGATTGTTCCAGCAGCTTGCTGTCGTGGATGTCGGAACAGGTTCCGTACCACTTGAGGATCTCTCCGTCGTCATCGCGGATGGGTACGGCGCGGGCGCGGAACCAGCGATAGGCGCCGTCCTTCGAACGAATGCGGTATTCGGCCTCATAATTCGCGCCCGATTCCACACAGTGCATCCAGCGCTTCATGGCCTGATCTTTATCGTCTTCATGAACATAATCGAGCCAGCCGAAACCATTAGCCGATCCGGAAGCAGCGCCGGTATAGTCATAAAACCGGTCGCTGATATAGTCTCGGGAGCCACCCCGCTGGCGGCTGAAGATAATATCGGGCGCAGTGTGCACGATGGCATCCAGTTCCTGGTTTTTGCCCATCAGCTCCACGTTAAGCTGCAGCAGCAGCTCCGCTTTGCGCGCCAACTCCTCAGTGCGCTCGATCACCCGCTGCTCCAGTTCGCGGTTCAGCGCCTCAAGCTGCCGCGTCTTGCGGTGCAATTCGGCAAAGATCTTGACTTTTGCGCGCAGCACCTCGGCAACGACGGGTACGGAAATGTAATCGACCGCGCCGTGCTCGTATCCTCTGAGTTGATCGAGATCGGTCAAGTGGACGGCGGAAACGAAGATGATCGCCGTGTTTTGAAAGCGGGGATGCTGGCGAATCATGGCGGCTAATTGAAAGCCGTCGAGTTCGGGCATGCTTACGTCCATCAGCACGATGGCGATGTCGTTTTTGAGCAAAACCTCCAGAGCCTGCTTGGCAGAACCGGCCTTGATCAGGTTCTCGCCCAGGCTATCCAGCATCACCTCATAGCTGAGCAGCTTGGCTGGCTGATCGTCGACCATGAGGATGTTGACTTTGTCAGTTGCGCTCAAGCAATTTCCTCGGCGGCTGAACGCCGCCTATATTTTTACCTAGATGGCACGCCTAAAATCGCGCGCCTCCCGTCGTTGCCTGCCCCCGGCGCCTTATCGATGCAGCCACATGCGCAGCGAGGACAGCAGTTGCTCGGTATTCACCGGTTTCGCCAGATATTCCGAAGCTCCCGCCTCCAGGCACTTTTCGCGGTCTCCCTTCATGGCCTTCGCCGTCAGAGCGATGATAGGCAGGCGCCGGGAGGATGCATTCTGCCGGATGACCTGCATGGTTTCGTACCCATCCATCTCGGGCATCATGATGTCCATTAGCACGATGGAAATGTCGGGCGTCGATTCCAGCTTCGCAATCGCCTCGCGCCCTGTTCCCGCGGTGATGACGGTCATGCCCCGCCGTTCGATCAAACTGCTGAGCGCGAAGATGTTGCGCACGTCATCGTCGACGATCAATACCTTCTTGCCCACCAGGGCATCGTCTGAATGATGTAAGCGGTCGAGCAAACGCTGCTTTTCGCCCGGCAGATCGGAGACGACGCGGTGCAGGAACAGCGCGGTTTCGTCGAGCAGACGCTCCGGCGATTCCACGCCTTTGACCACTACGCTGCGCGCGAGCGAGTGCAGGCGCGCGTCTTCCTCAGGCGAAAGCTCCTTGCCCGTGAACACCACCACCGGCAGGTCGTTCAAGTCGGGAGTATCGCGGAATCGCTCCAGTACGTCAAAACCGGAGATATCCGGCAACCGCAGATCCAGCACTACGCAATCGAACTGCTGCTGGGTCACGGCCTCGATTGCCTCCGTTCCGGTTGCCACCACGGTCACGTCGATATCATCGTAACCAAGCAATTCCTTGATGCTGAGCTGCTCGGCCGGATTGTCTTCCACAATTAGCAGCCGCTTGCGCCGAGGAGTGGAATATTCCTTGATGCGCGTCAGAGCTTGTTCTAAACCTTCCGATGTGGTTGGCTTGGTGACAAAAGAGAAAGCTCCGCGCGCCAAACCGTGATGGCGGTCTTCATCGAGCGTGAGCATTTGCACAGGAATGTGCCGCGTCTTCGGATCCTGCTTTAAATGATTGAGCACAGTCCAGCCGAGCATATCGGGCAAGAAAACATCCAGCGAAACCGCGGTTGGATGATACTCCTGCGCCAACTGCAAGGCCTCGGCGCCGCGGCTGGCTACAAGTACTTTGAAGCCCCTGTCATGCGAGAGACCGACCAGCACGCGGGCGTAGTGCGGATCGTCTTCCACGACGAGCAGTACGGCGTCATCCGGTTGCAAGTTGTCGCGGTCATCGGCAATCTTCTCTACCGGATGCTCAACCACGGAGAGTGGCATGGGTGCTGGTGAAAATGGCACGCCTGCAGTGGCCGCGGCAGGACTTGCCGCCGTGCTCGTCGAGGGACCAACATACGTTTGCGGCAGGTACAGAGTGAACGTGCTGCCCCGTCCCGGAGCGCTGCGCAACTGAATTTCTCCGCCAAGCAGGTTGGCCAGTTCGCGGCTGATGGCCAGTCCCAGACCAGTGCCACCATACTTGCGGCTGGTCCCCGCGTCTGCCTGTTGGAAGGCCTCGAAGATGATGCGTTGTTTCTCGACCGGAATGCCGATACCGGTATCGGAAACTTCGAAAGCCACCACCGAAGCCGCTTTGCTGAGAATGGGATGATCCTCGCTCCATCCGCTCTTTGCAGAAGA
>JASIKQ010000270.1 GCA_030049565.1 Candidatus Sulfotelmatobacter sp. | reverse complement strand
CTCCCCTCGCAGGACATTCGCAATCTGATTTCCGCTGCAAAGGTGTCGGCTGCTCCGGCGATCGAGGAAGCTCACATCCAACCCGCTAGTCTTGACCTGAGGCTGGGTGACGTTGCTCATCGCGTGCGCGCCAGCTTTCTGCCCGGGCCGCACAACACGGTAGAGGCGAAGATCAAAGAACTGCGCATGACGCGCGTCGATCTCACCAGTGCGGCGGTTTTCGAGAAGGATTGCGTCTACATCGTTCCCTTGCTGGAAGAGGTAAATCTGCCGACGAATGTTTCAGGGAAGGCCAATCCCAAAAGCACTACCGGCCGGCTAGACATTTTCGTTCGCCTGATCACCGATTACGGGGTCGAATTCGACCGCGTGCCTGCGGGATACAAAGGGAAACTTTACGCCGAAGTCGTTTCCCGCACTTTCACCGTCGCGATTCGCGCCGGTATGAGGCTCAATCAGCTTCGCTTCGTGCAAGGCACCGCCGACTCGCAAGACAGAGAAATCAAAAAGCTCGACCGCCTGGAAAATCTAGTCTATCTCGACGAAGACACCCCAACGCGTGCCATCACCGATCGCGGGCTGCGGATCACAGTCAACCTCGAAGCTGCCTACAAAGATGAGGTCATCGCCTATCGCGCGCGCGCAAACGCCCCCGTGATCGACCTCTCAAAAATTGATCACTACGCTCCCGATGAATTCTGGGAGGGGCGCTACCAGACCGCGAACAAATCCCTGATTCTGCACACCGGAGACTTCTATATTCTCGCCTCGCGCGAGCGCGTGCGAGTTCCCGCCGAGTTCGCGGCCGAGATGGTTCCCTTTGATCCCTCCGATGGCGAATTCCGCATTCACTACGCCGGATTTTTTGATCCCGGCTTTGGCTATGGCTCGAACGACATCAAGGGAACACGCGCTGTGCTCGAGGTGCGCGCCCACGAAGTTCCCTTCCAGATGGAGCATGCGCAACTCGTCGGCCGGTTGAACTACATGCCGCTGCTGTCGCGTCCCGATAAGATTTACGGCACCAATATCGGGTCGTCCTATCAGCAGCAGGCACTGACGCTGAGCAAGCAGTTCCGCAAAACCTAGACCTATCCTTTACCGCGCTTTACCGCGTGTTTCTCTTGCCCTCTATGTTAAAGACAGTGTGCTTGCCAACTTTTGTCCTCTCATTGCAAACTTGAGCATGAGGGTTCTGGCTCAATTTTTGGCAGCGGCTACCGATGTAGCCCATTTCCCCGCTCCCAGCCTGCCCGAAGTCGCGTTTCTTGGCCGCTCGAACGTGGGCAAATCGAGCGTAATTAATTCGCTCGTAGGCAAGAAATTGGCGCGCACCAGTTCGACGCCGGGCCGCACCCGCAGCATTAATTTTTTCGAGGTTCGCTGGCCGGGAAAGCCGCGTCCGGAGATGCTCTTCGCCGACCTACCGGGCTACGGCTACGCCAAGCTCTCCCGCGAAATTTCCGAGGAGTGGCCCACTTTCATTGAGCCTTATCTGAATGAGCGCCCGACGCTGGCACTGTCACTGGCGCTGGTTGACGTGAATGTTCCACCGCAAGCCAGCGATCGCCAGCTTTTGGATTTTCTTATCACTTCCGGCCGCAGTTTCCTGGTAATCGCGACCAAGAGCGACCGGTTGTCAAACAATCAACTGAATAACGCGCTCCAGAATCTTAAGCAAGCCTACGCGGATATACCGGTGATCGCCTTTTCGGCGAAAACCGGAGTCGGCCGGGATGAGGTTTGGAGCCGCATCCGGCAATCGGTGGCTTCGTTTACCGCCCCCGCGTTCCGATCCTGAACTTCTCCCATTACGGGATTTCGCCTTCTCCCTTTAGTCGGCTTTATACCTCGGTTTCTTTCACTTTCGTAGTCGAGGGACCGTAGAGTTAGGCCAAAGAAGCATTTTCCCGCTGATTGAGCCGCTTCTTGCGTTCGCCAGCGGCATGGCGGGCTTTGTTATGTCGGACGAACTTGACCCCGGAGCGGCGTATCTTGCGTCCTTAAAACGGTCATCATCGCAAGGGGCCGGCTCGGTGCCCGCGGGTTCGCCCGAAGAGAGGGCGCCGTCACAAATCGAGGCAGCTGATGGCGGTCCGAACATCCGGCACTCCCGCATCGTGGAAAAACGTAGAAGTCCTCGTTATCGGTGCCAGGGCAGCGCACGATTGCAAGAAATCGGCGCCGGCACGGCTATGTGGGCGACTGTTGCCGATATCAGCATGCATGGCTGCTACATCGAGGCAGCGACTCCTTTCAATGTGGGGACCTTATTAAGTTTGCGGCTGGAAGCCAATGGCCTGCGCATTGAAGCCACAGGCGAGGTGCGAGTAAGTTACCCAGGCGTGGGCATGGGAATATGCTTCAATAAGATTTCCGAGGGCGATCGCGAACGCCTGCGCGAACTCGTGCGCTCGATCTCGAAGCCGGCAATGCTCCTAAACCCGCGGGTTGCCACGCATTCCTTATCGGTTCCCCCGCCCGATAGATGGCGAGCTATAGCCAATCCCGCGGCTGCGTTGCAGGCAATCTTCAGCTTTTTCGAAAATCGACACATCATGGGCCGGGAAGAGTTCATCCGTATCCTGCGCGACAGCCAGGGATCGGGTAGTTAGTTCGTAGTTCTCATCCCAATTTCCAGTTCTCGGTCGCCGGTCTTAACCCGGCCCGCCGGGGTTAAAACCGGCACGGCCTGCCAATCCAACCTGACATTCAGTTCATTCGCTATGATAAAAGGCTATGTCCATTTATCTGATCACAGGCATCGCCGGCTTCATTGGATCCTCTCTGGCGCGAGAATTGTTGCGTCGGGGCGAACAGGTTCGGGGTGTGGATAACTTTTCGACCGGCAGACGCGAAAACATTCAGGAAATCCTTAGGCAGATCGATTTCCGCGAGGCCGACATTCTCGATGTTGAGGCGATGAAGGGGGCCTGCGCCGGCGTGGATTACGTTTTGCATCAAGCCGCGATTCCTTCCGTGCCAAAATCCGTTCTCGATCCCATCGGCAGCAACCGCGCCAACGTGGATGGGACCGTGAACCTACTCGTCGCCGCGCGAGATGCCAAAGTGAAGCGCATGGTTTATGCCGGGTCATCATCTGCTTATGGCGACACTCCGATTCTTCCCAAGCATGAACGCATGAGCCCGGATCCGATTTCCCCTTA
>JASIKQ010000269.1 GCA_030049565.1 Candidatus Sulfotelmatobacter sp. | reverse complement strand
CTCGTCAGTTTGCAGCAGCACGCACTCGCCGCCAGCGTAGCGCACGATATCCTTGAACGAAACCCAGTAGGGAACGGGAAGAATGACTTCATCGCCATGATCGACGAGCACCTGGATCGCGTTGAACAGCGCATTCTTTCCGCCGGTGGCCGCAATCGCCTCTTCGCGCCGGTAGTCGGAATCGAAATCCACCGCGTGACGGTGGACGATGGCGTCGCGCAACTCCGGAGTTCCGGGCACGGCCGTATATTTCGTAAAGTTGCCGTGAATCGCCCCGATAGCCGCGTCTTTAATGTGCTGCGGTGTGGCGAAATGCGGCTCACCTGCGCCGAAGTCGACCACGTCGATGCCCTGGGCGCGCAGCTTATCGGCCTCGGCCACGACCGCCATGGTGGCGGAAGGCTCGATGCGGTTAATGCGGTCGGTGAGTTTCAGCGCTTCCGTGGTTAAAGTAGTCATGCTCGTTTTTTCCTTTTTCTGATTTCTCTTTCGGCGGGCGCTTCTACTGCCAATTCGTGCATATCGTGAAATTTGTAGGCGGGCTCCAGCTTCTCGCGCAATCTGCGCTCGACGATTTCCGGGACGAGCCCCTTTACCGGTCCGCCCACCTGCGCGACTTCGCGCACCAGGCGGGAGCTGACATAAGAATACTTGTCGGCGGGCATCATGAAGACGGTTTCGAGCGTAGGCTCGAGCTTGCGGTTCATGAGCGCCATTTGCAGTTCGTATTCGTAGTCGCTGATGGCACGAATGCCGCGCAGAATGCAGGTCGCGTGGATGGATTTGGCGTATTCGACGGTGAGGCCGTCGAAGGTGTCGATCCGCACGTTGCTCAGGTCGGCGGTGAGTTCGCGCAGCATTTCGAGGCGCTCGCCCACGCTGAACATCGGGTTCTTCTCCGAATTGCGCAGAATGGCGACTACGAGTTCTTCGAAAATTTTGGCGCCGCGCGCAATCAGGTCGAGATGGCCGTTGGTAGGCGGATCAAACGAGCCGGGATAGATGGCGATGCCCTGCAATCGTCCTCTCTAGCAGTGAAGGAATCGAGATACCAGAGGATTCTATGCGGGGAAGGGAGGGATGGCAATTGCGAGACGCCGAATGGTCGTCGCCCGGACCGAATCCTTGATGTAGAAAAGAGGGCCAGCCTCGCGGCTGGCCCCCGGCTAGCTTCTTGAGCTCTCTCAAAAGATGAACTTCAAACCAAAAAACAACCGCCGCTGTGCGATGCCATCGGTGACGATGTTGCCTGCAAACGTGCTGCCGGCGTTGGAGTTGTAGTTCAGGTTTAGGAACTTTCCGGTGGCAACGTCTTGCAGGAATGGGTCCGGGACACCGAGAAACTGCGTATTCATGATGTTATACGCAGTCGCCTGGAACTGCGCTGTGACCCGCTCGGTCACCTTGATATTCTTGAATACCGAGAGATTGGCGGTGCTGATGGGCTGCCCACGCAAAATATTGCGGCCGACTCCACCATACGGAGTGCCCAACACCACCGCAGCATTGGGATCGTTCTGGATCCAGTGCGCAGTAGAGATAGGGGTGCAGGGCACGCCCACCCCAGTGAAGCACGGATCGTTAAAGCTCACCAGCGTTCCGAAAGGTAAGGTGCCCGTAGCGCTCGGACATTCCCCGGTCCCGCAATACAGGCCAACATAGTTGCCGCCCACACCGGTCGTGGCCGCGTTGTAGGGCACGCTCGCGTTGTCGAGGATCGGGCGGCAAGCGTCGTCTCGCCCGCCCCAATCCGCCGTGGGATCGCAAAGGCTGCCGCCTACGTACCTTTGTATTGGGTTGAAAGGCTGTCCCGTTGTGTAGCGATAGGTTGTGTTGACTTGCCATCCTCCCAGCATCCGCCCCTTCAAGCCTTGCTGACTCTTGTAGAAGGGCAGGTCGTATACGATCGCCACGCCAATGACATTGGGGAAGTCCGTCCCCGAGTCACCCCGTTCTGGCCGCCCTGTCGCGAACGGATCTTGCGCAAAGGATAGCGTGCTGCCGCCAGCAAGCGTGCTGTAAACCTCACTGGCATTGTCGATGGCATGGCTATAGGTGTAGGAAGCGGTCGCACTGACGCCGCGCCATCCGCCAACCCGCAGTTCGCTTTGCAGGCCGTTGTAGCTGGCGCTTGCCGTATTGGCATACGTAATTACATTGCTGAAGTTGCAGTTGACATTTCCGAATGTGGAACCTGGCGCCCCCGGCGTGGTGCAGGGCGTCAATCCGGCGGGGATTACACTGCTAAACCCAGCCGCTATGAGCGGTGCCAGGGCTGGGTTTCCATTCAGCGCCTGGAACTGGGCAACCGCGTGGGTGCCCACGTAGCGCACTTCGCCCACAATTTTGCTGGTGAAAGAACGTTGCAGGCCGAAGTTCCACTGCTCGGAGTAGGGGTTACGGAAGTTAGAGGCCACCTGCGTCTGGTTGTCGAAGCCGGGGTTCCCCTTTGGCACAAGTGGCGTCAGGTAAGGAACGACCTGAGTTCCAAACAGGCTCGTCGTGGGCATGCCTGTCGTAGCCGTTCCCACGAGCGGACCCAGCTCGGCGAAGTTCACCGCCGGCGCGGCTGTCGCCACGTTCAGGAACATGTTATAGAACTGAGGATCGTAGGCTATGCGGAAGCCGCCCCGGACAACAGTTTTGTTATCGCCGTTAATGTTTGGAGTCCAGGCAAAACCCAGTACCGGTGAAAAGTTGTGCAGCTCCTGCGGAAGACTCGGCACCGTGGTCTGGCTTAGGGGAAGACTTGTGGACCATAGCGGACTTGATCCAGTTTGCTGAGCCACCGACTTATTGTGCAGCAGATTGATGGCCTGTTGGTACCAATCCCAGCGCATGCCCAAGTTCAGGGTCAGATTGGGTTTGATCCTCCAATCGTCCTGCACATACGTGCCCAGATCCCACTCGCTGAACGGGAGGATGGGGTTGCCCAGCGCAACTTCTGTTACCGCAGGATTATTGGCCATCATGTCACTGAAGCTGGTGAAAACGAATATGCCGTTGTTCCCGGGCAGGAAAACATTAGGAGAACGCTGCTGGTCAAGTTCGCCGCCGAACTTGATGGTGTGGTGGCCCTTCAGCATCGACGCGTTATCCTGCAACTGGTACACGTTGATGATGCGCCCCTGCGGAAACCCGGCCGCCACACCGAAACTTACGCTATCCTGCGCCGCGGAGCCGATGAGAGCCATGTCCGTGGGGCAGTCAAAGGGGGTGCTGGAATTGCAGCTCGAGAACGACTGCTCCTGGAAGAATACGTAGGCGCGCGAGTAACTGAAGCGAACCTGGTTCACGAAGGCATTGTTGAAGTTTCGCGCCCAGTCCAAGCCAATCTGCTGGCTGAGCGAGGGGACAAACTGGTAGTCGCCGACATCAATACCATTGCCAAAGTTGATGCCACCCTCGTACTGTTTCTGTACAACGTAACGGGCAAAGAAGTTGTCCTTCGAAGTCAACCTAAAGTCAACCCGTCCCGTGGCCTCCGCGTCGTTGAATGGGCTGGAGACGAAGCGTGTGATCGCGCCAAACTGAATGGGGGTGCAGCCGGGAGACGTAGGGGCTGCTGAACAGTTATAGGCGAAACCCGTGGCGGGATCAATCTGGTTGGTCACCAACACATTCTGCACGTTGCTGAAGGTCGGAGGGCCCGTCGTGATCACATTAGGACCGATCGTGGTTTCAGCAAGCGTACCCGGACTGGTGGGAAAGGCCGCCTGCAACTGCGTGACCCCGGTTGGCGTGGGTACCAGGCCGGGTGCTGAGGAACTTGGCAGGCCGGCAGAACGCTGGCGATCCCAGTTGGTGGAAGCGAAAAACCAAATCTTATCTT
>JASIKQ010000268.1 GCA_030049565.1 Candidatus Sulfotelmatobacter sp. | reverse complement strand
CAGCTTTCAGGCTTCGGCCTTCTTGATTAACTTTCCTATCTTTTGCTTCCCCTTACTTTCCCACGACCGTAAAGTAAGTCGGCCGCACTTTCGATTCTTCTTTCAGCGCTTTCACATTGACCGCACCAGCTTTGCTCTTATCCAGGCGGTCAAATTCTGCGGCCATGAAATTGATCCACTCTTGTTTTGAAATTTTTCCGTTCTTGTCACTGTCCATCAGCAGCAGCAATTGTGTAACCTGCGGCTCAGCGATGGCGAGCTTGTCCTGCGGCTTGGGAGCCGAGGCTTTCTGCGCCAGCGAGCTTGCGGCGATAGCCGCAAGGGCAAGCGACGCCGCCAAGGGCAGAATTTTTGAGGTATTGATTCGAAGCGACATGTTAATCCTCCAGCGAACAAACTGCGCGGCCAAGTCTTTACTTTTCCCCCGAGAGCGCAGACGAAACCAGCCTGGCCGGAAGGTCAAGATTGACCGTCCCGCGGGGCCCGGCTCTTTTGCAGCAATAGTTGCGGAGAGGCATAGAGAAGTCCAATAGAAAAAATTAATAATTCCTAAAGGTTTCGTCGATGATGCTCACACGCGGGCGGTTTGCGCCCGCCGCGGGGGTGTGCTAACTTCCCATTGATTCAGCGAGATCCGATTCGCCAAGGAGCGGCTCATGACCGGCATTATTCTGCTTGTAATTCTGGTTGTCATCGCCGTCGTTCTCATCGGCATGTACAACGGCCTGGTGCAGTTGCGGGTGCGCTGCGACTCGGCGTGGTCAGATATTGATGTGCAGTTGAAGCGGCGGCACGATTTGATCCCTAACCTGGTTGAAACGGTTAAGGGCTATGCGGCGCATGAGAAAGGCACGTTTGAAAACATCGCCAAATACCGCTCGCAGGCCATGCAGGCGACTACTCCCGAAGGCAAGGCGATCGCGGAGAATCAGCTCACCGGAGCTCTCAAGAGCTTGTTCGCCGTCGCCGAAAATTATCCGGAGCTGAAAGCATCGGAGGAGTTCACGCAGTTGCAGGGCTCGCTGAACCAGACGGAAGACTCCATCCAAAATTCGCGGCGGTACTACAACGCCGTGGTGCGGGATTTGAATACCAAGATTCAGTCATTCCCGACAAACATTGTTGCCGGAATGTTCGGCTTCACGCCGCGGCAATTCTTCGAAACCGCCGAAGCCGACCGCGAGCCGGTCGCGGTGAAGTTCTAGATTGAGATGATCCGGACAAGGCACCAACCGAAGACCTGTCATTCCGACCGGTGCGAAGGGAGGCGGAGGAACCTGTTTTTCCCAGAGATAAGAGCGGCGCGGTTGCTGATGCTGATTGTAGCTGCTGCCACGCTCACCACTCCCGCTTCTGCCAAATCCTGGCGCATCTCCAATTTCCAGGACACGATCACCGTCAACACTGACGGCAGCGCCCTGGTCAACGAAACCATCACTCTTGATTTCGTTGGCGAATGGCACGGAATTCACCGCACGATTCCCATCGAATATCCCGGGCCGGAGGGCACGAACTATCAACTCTTCATCAACATCATCAGCATTACCGACGAAAATGGGTCCAAGCTGAAGTACGATTCTTCCACTTCCGGCGCCTACCGCGATCTGAAAATCTATATTCCGAATGCGGTCAATGCCACGCGCACCGTCGAAATCGACTACAAAGTCCGCAATGGCACGCGCTTTTTCGAACAATATGGTGAGTTCTATTGGAACGTCACCGGCAACGACTGGCCGGTGCCCATTGATCACGCTTCCGCGACCGTCCATTTCCCCGCCGCGGCCGCGGGATCGCTGCGTGCGCAGGCTTTTACCGGCGTATATCGCTCGACCGAGCGTGATGCTACTGCTCGCGTGGATGGCTCGACTGCTGAGTTTGAAACCAACAATCCACTGCCGATGCGCGGCGGATTAACCATTGATGTTTACATTCCGAAAGGAGTTCTTGAAGCGCCGAGCGGGTTCACGAAGTTGTGGTGGTTTCTCGGCAGCAATCCGGTTGTCTTTCTTCCGTTGGCGACTCTGGTGGTGATGTTTGGCTTGTGGTGGACGGTCGGCCGCGACCCCGATCCCGGCGTCTCGGTTGCGCCCATGTATGAACCGCCGAAGGGCATGTCTCCCGCCGAAACCGGCACGCTGCTCGACGACCGCATTCATCCCCGCGATATCACATCGACTATTGTCGATCTCGCGGTGCGCGGCTACGTCAAGATCGAGGAAACCGACGAAAAAGGCCTGCTCTTCCATAATAAAGATTACATTTTTCATCTTCTGAAGCCGCAGAGCGAGTGGAAAGACAAAGACCTCGCGCCACACGAGCGCGTCATGCTCGCGAATATTTTTTTGGCGGGCAGCGGCACGCGGCTCTCCAGCCTGAAAAACCGCTTCTACACGTCCGTGCCCGTGATTCGCGAAGACATTATGTCGGAGCTGAAGAGCAAAGGCATTTACATGCTCGATCCCGATTCGGCCAACGGCTACAGCATAGTAGCGGCAGGCGCGATTCTTATGTTTTTCGCCGCGCTGCAATTCTTCCACATCGCGGATTTTCTAACTTCGGTTCCGCTGATCATCGGCAGCCTGCTGATCTCGGCGGTGATCTGGTGGCTGTTCGCCCGCGTGATGAGCGCAAAAACCGTTGCCGGAGCGCGCACCCACATTGCCGTGCTGGGATTTCAGGAGTTCATGAATCGCGTGGATGGCGAGCGGCTGAAAACCATGCCTCCCGATACTTTCGAAAGATTTCTGCCCTACGCGATGGCGCTGGGCGTGGAGCATCACTGGGCGCAGGCCTTCGCCGGGATTGTGAAAGACCCTCCCAGCTGGTACGCAGCGCCGGCCGGCTACGCCTATGGATATGGCGCGGGCATGTTCAACCCCATTTTGTTTTCGAGCGCCATGCACGGCATGGCCACCGATATGCACCAGGTCTTCGTCTCCGCTCCCCGCGCGAGTTCGACAGGATCAGGTTGGGGCGGGGGTGGCTTCGGCGGGGGCGGTGGATTTTCTGGCGGCGG
>JASIKQ010000267.1 GCA_030049565.1 Candidatus Sulfotelmatobacter sp. | reverse complement strand
CGGAGCTAAAGAATGCTCATCTGCCCACTGACCGTCTGCGAAGCAAGAGCTGGGACGAGTTCGGGAAGCCCGACGCTCCTAAACTCGATTTCGTCTTCACGGTCTGTGACCATGCCGCGAAAGAGGCCTGCCCCGTGTGGCCGGGCCAGCCTTTGACGGCTCACTGGGGAGTTGCCGATCCGGCGGCAATTTGTGGCACAGCAGAAGAGATCAAGCGCGCATACCGTGATGCCTTCCTGACGCTGGAACGCCGCATCGTTCTATTCCTTTGCCTGCCTTTAGCAAGCATCGACAAGCTGTCACTCAAGGAGGAGATTGACAAGATCGGGCAGCGATGACATTCAACCTGCGTGCCAGATTAACGGCCGAGTTTCTGGGTACAGCATTTCTGGTTGCTGCCGTGATCGGGTCGGGGATCATGGGCGAACGGCTGGCAGGCGGGAACGTTGCCATTGCTTTACTTGCGAACACGATTGCGACTGGCGCGGCGTTGGTCGCCCTCATTCTGACGTTCGGGCCGATTTCCGGAGCACACTTGAATCCAGCCGTTACGCTTGCCGACGCGCTTGAGCGCGGTATTCCGTGGCGCGAAGCGGGCGCCTACATGCTCGTGCAATGTGCGGGAGGACTGGCCGGAGCGATCATCGTGCATCTGATGTTTGGGCTGCACTGGTACTCTTTCTCGTCACATTCTAGAAATGGTTGGGCATTGGTTCTAAGCGAATTTATAGCAACGTTCGGATTATTGTCGGTGATCTGGGGATGTTCGCGTTTACGCTCAGGAACGGTGCCATTCGCTGTTGCCAGCTACATCACCGCCGCTTATTGGTTCACTGCGTCAACTTCGTTTGCGAATCCGGCAGTAACAATTGCCCGCTCGATGTCTGATACGTTTGCCGGTATTCGCCCCTCAGATGTTCCTCCATTCATCGTGGCGCAATTAGCGGGGGCCTTGGCCGCGACTTTCTTGTTTCGATGGGTCGTCCCGAACTTGCCGTTGCATGCGGAGGAAGTACTGGTGCCTCACCCGCGCGCCTGAGGGCTCGACCCGCCATTTATCAACGAATCCGAGCGGGCAGTCATCAGCTAGCATGAGTAGGTGCACAACAAATCTGCCCGCAAGATCGGCCTGGCGCGTGGGTTATCGAAACTTGGGTATTGTTCCCGTTCGCGTGCGGCCGAGCTAATTCGCGCTGGACGAGTCAGCCTAAATGGAAAAGTGCGCCGTGACCCGGACGCGCCGGTTTCCGAGACGCACGATCAGATTGCGGTTGACGGCAGTGTTGTTGAGGAGGCCGAGAAAATCTACCTGATGATGAACAAGCCGCGCGGGCTGGTTACGACCGCGTCTGACGAACAGGGCAGGGAAACTATATACACGTTGCTGGATGCTAGATTCTCGCCTAAAGAACTCGATAAGAGACAGCAAAGTTGGATTGCACCCGTCGGCCGGCTGGATAAAGCCAGTGAAGGTTTGCTGCTGCTCACAAACGATTCCGGGTGGAGCTCGCGAATCACCGCGCCGGAGACTCATTTGGATAAGACGTATCATGTGCAGATTTCGAAACTGGCAGATCAAGACTTTGTGAGGACGATGGCAACTGGCATAAGAATGCGAAACGGCGAGGTGCTACGAGTCAAACGTGTGCGAGTGTTGCGGACTGGAGAGAAAAACTCCTGGCTCGAGGTGGTGCTCGACGAAGGCAGGAATCGTCAGATTCGTCGAATCGTGCAGAGTCTGGGCGTGGACGTCTTACGGTTGGTCCGGGTAGCAATCGGGCCATTAGAGCTGGGAAATCTGGCGAAGGGGAAGCACCGCGTCTTGACTGCAGAAGAGAAGCGAATGCTCGACCAGGCGTTGGAGAGGAATTTATGAGTGAGACGATGTTCCTTTCTGTTGCGGCAATGGCCGAGCAAATCCGCCAAAAGAAAATCTCTCGGTCGAAGCGCATCTCGCGCAGATAAGAATCTGAATCCTACGCTGCATGCGTTTGTGTCTTGGCTCCGCCCACGCACCAAGACGGCATTACTTGTAATGCGTTAGATGATCATATATTATGCTGCATTATGGAGAAGCAGACCGTAAGTTTTCGACTGGCGTCCGACAAGGTGGCGGCGCTCGATGCGCTGGCGGGGTCGATGGATCGCGACCGCACGTATCTGCTTGGTGAAGCAGTGCAAGCCTACCTTGACACCCAACAGTGGCACCTCGAACAGATTAGGGCAGGGGTTGAGGAGGCCAATGCGGGTCACGTGATCGAGCATCGCAAGGTCAAAGCGTTGGCCGCCAAGTGGCGCAGTCGAAAATGAAAATCGTCTGGTCCCGCCGGGCGACGAGGCATTTGGAAGCCGCTTACCGGTATTGGACGCGCGAAAGCTCCGAGATCGCAGCCGGTCAGATGCTGGAGCGAATTTTCTCAGTTGTGGAATTGCTTGAAAGCCATCCCGAAATCGGCCGCCGGGGACGAGTCCCCGGAACGCCGGAACTGGTGATAGCTCCCACTCCATTTATCCTCGCCTATCGAATCCGAAGCCGGCGCATCGATATCGTTGCCCTTCTTCACGGCGCTCGCAAATGGCCGGAGCATTTCTGATCGAAATCGATTCGGCGAGAATCTTCTATGGAACCGTTTTAATATTGACATTTTCCGCCATTCCATAATCCAATAGCCGCACTCATGGAAACCTCTGCTGTTGCCTCGCCATCCACGCCGCGCCTGCGCCGGACGCTTACTTTGTGGGATTTAATCCTTTATGGCGTCATCGTCATCCAGCCGGTCGCGCCCATGTCTGTGTTCGGCGTGCTCAGCGATCGTGGCCATGGACATGTGGTCGCCACCATTCTGGTCGCCATGATCGCCATGCTTTTTACTGCGGTGAGCTACGGCAAAATGGCGCGCGCTTATCCTAGCGCGGGTTCGGCCTTTACTTATGTTGGCCAGGAAATTAATCCCGCGCTCGGCTATGTCACGGGTTGGAGCATGGTGATGGACTACATGCTCAATCCCATGATCTGCATCATCTGGTGCAGCCAGATATCGCGCGACTTCGCTCGCGGCACGCCGATTGTGGAAAGCATTCCCTATTGGGGGTGGGCGATTTTTTTCGCGGCTTTCTTCACCGTGCTAAATATTCAGGGAGTGAAGACTTCAGCGCGCGTGAACGGCGGGCTGGCGGCGGGGATGGGCGCGGTAATCGTCTTGTTTTTCCTGTCGGCCGCGCATTACATTTTTGGGCATGCTCATGACGGGGCCGCTTTTTTCACCCGCCCTTTTTACGACCCTGCGTTGTGGAACGTTAGGGCCGTACTCGGCGGTACGTCGATTGCCGTGCTGACTTACATTGGTTTTGACGGCATCTCGACACTTTCGGAAGAAGCGGAAAACCCCCGCCGCAATATCCTGCTCGCGACCGTGCTGACCTGCCTGGTGATCGGAATTCTTTCCGCATTCGAGGTCTATGCGGCGCAGCTTATCTGGCCGGCCTCGCAGCCGTTTCCGAATGTCGATACCGCGTTCACTTTCATTGCGGGCAGGGCATGGGCGCCGCTATTCGGCATTCTCGGGTTCACCTTGCTGGTGGCAAACTTCGGATCGGGCATGGGGGCGCAATTGGGCGCGGCACGCCTTCTCTATGGCATGGGACGCAGCAAAGCGCTGCCGCAGTCGTTCTTCGGGGCGGTCGATCCCAAGAAACACATACCCAGGAATAATGTGATTTTTGTGGGTGCGATCGCACTGATCGGAGCCTTCATCGTCAGCTACGGCCTGGGCGCGGAGATGCTCAACTTTGGCGCGCTGATCGCCTTCATGGGCGTGAATCTGGCTGCGTTTGTACGCTATTTCGTGCGGGATCCGAAAAAGAGTGCTGGCAATTTCGTTTTCCCACTGGCGGGCTTTTTTATCTGCCTATTGCTTTGGCTAAATCTCAGCCGGCCGGCCAAGATCGTGGGCGCAATATGGATGGGGGCCGGAATTCTGTTCGGCGCGATTAAGACCAAGGGCTTCCGCGGAAATTTGATCGATTTCGAGCTGCCCCCGGAAGAATGAGGGGATCGAGTAATTGTGAGATTTGATAATAGTGTAATTAAGAGAAGCCGAAGCTCGCCATATTAGCTGCTTCGTATTAGACAGTCCCAATCACACAATTCCACAATTACCCAATCACTCAATTCCCTTCCACGTTCCATCCGCTGACTTCAACCGTTGGCGCGCTCGTTCCGAGATCGCCAGTTCGGTAACTG
>JASIKQ010000025.1 GCA_030049565.1 Candidatus Sulfotelmatobacter sp. | reverse complement strand
GCTGCCGACATCCCGACGGCCGTGGCGAATCTGACCAAATACTCAATCCTGGAGCAGACCGGCATCTCCGCTCTGGCCCAGGCCAACCAGCAACAGCAGCTCGTATTGAAGCTGTTGCAATAACTGCGCGCCCCCAAAGGAGGCGGGTAAAACCGCCTCCTATTGATTTTGGGCATGACTTTGGGGCCGCTAATAGCTGTCTCTGAACTCTCAGCCATAGTCCATTTCGGGAATTGGTTCTTTACAGGAGCTGACCACCAGGCAAACTAAGGCTCGTCAGGCAATGGCGATGCGACATGTAGTCAAAGTGCAATAAGTCCCCTGAGAATCCCCGCCCCGAAAACTATGGGGTTCTAAGGAGAAAAAACCATGGGCGTTAGTCTCAATCCTTCGACCATCCTCTCGGGACAAGGCCTTGATGTTAGTTCCCTGGTGCAGCAGATCATCAGTTCGCAAAGCGGCGAACTAACGGTTTGGGAGAACCAGTCCTCCACGCTGGCGACTCAAAACGGCGTGCTGGAAGGAATCGAGAACGATCTTACTAATTTGCAGACGGCCGTTCAGGCACTGGCCGATCCCGCAGGAGCGCTCACGTCGCAAGCGGCTACATCTTCCAATACGGGCGTGCTTACCGCAACCGCGCAGAATAACGCAGTCCCCGGAACTGACCAAATTGTAGTCAACAATCTGGCCACTATTGGCGCCGTCTACACCGATCCCGTAGCCGGCGGCGCGAGTGTATCGTTTTTGCCTACCGGAGCCACTGGCGGCGATATTCAGCTTCAGGTCGGAGGATCGACCGGCACGACTTACGATATCCCAATTACGCCGGGAAGCAACGATACCCTCAACACTCTGGCTAGCTACATCAACACTCAGAGTTCCGAAAATAATTGGGGTGTCACCGCAAGCGTGGTCAGTGACGTCAACGGCTCCCGCTTGGAGTTGCAGAGTCAAAACACGGGCAGCACCGGGGCCTTGGCGATCGTTGCGAACAACATAACCGGTGTGCTGGATACTACCGATGTCTCCGATCCAACTGCATCTTTTCTGCCCAGTGGACAGACGAGCGGCGATATCCAGCTTCAAATCGGAGGCGCGAGCGGCACAACCGAAGACCTCCCGATCACTGCCGGCGTCAATGACACGCTCAACACCCTGGCCAGCTACATCAATACTCAAAGCACTGCCAATAACTGGGGAGTCACCGCCAACGTCGTTCAGGATTCCGGCGGATATCACCTTCAACTCACGAGCACTGGCACCGGCCCCGGCGGAGACCTGGCCTTCACCAACAACACCACCACTCTCACGGTCGCGCCGAACCCTCCCACCAACCTCACATTCCTCGCTCCCACAGGCGGCACGAATGCCAACTTCACCATTGATGGTGTGCCCTTCAGCAGCGCCAGCAACACGGTGACCGGCGCGATTCAAGGCGTCACGCTGAGCCTGATCAGCCAGGCTCCAGACAGCCCGGTGCAGTTAACCATCGGTCCGGACACCGACCAAATCACTTCCGCGATCAATAACTTCGTCTCTGCTTATAACACTGTCATCGGTGACATCAACGCCCAATATGTAGTCGATCCCACTGGCGCTACCCCCGCGCCACCGCTGGAATCGGATGCTTCTTTGCGCTCCCTGCAATCCAGCATCCTCAACGATTCTGCTTACGCCCTTCCGGGCGCAACCGGAACGTCCACGGTCAACAGCGGCATTATCAACCTGGCCTCGCTGGGCATCAACATGAACAACGACGGCACACTGACGGTGGGCACAAACGCCAGCGGTGAGAGTCTCGACGAAATAGTTGGGTCCAATCCCACCGCTGTGCTGAATTTTTTTCAGAACAGCTCGAGCACCGGCTTCGCGAACAGTTTCGCCGCCGACCTTACCAATCTCACCGATCCGACCACTGGCCCTTTGAATGTCGACGTGACCCAGAACACGGCCCAGGAAAATGACTTGAGCACCGACATGTCCAACTTTCAGACGCAATTGAACAACGAGCAAACGCAACTGACGCAAGAGTACGACTCGGTCAACGCCTCTTTGCAAGCGTATCCTCTGCTCCTCCAGGAAACGACTGAAGTTCTCGGAACGCTCGGTTCGGGCACCTCCACAACCGGCGAGCTGATATCCAGCGAACCAACTCTAACCTCTGGACTCTAACGCATGGATGCACGATTCTCTTACCGCGAAGCGGCTGTACGGGGCGCAAGTCCCATTCAGCTTGTCGTCTACCTTTACGAACAGGCCATCGAAGATCTTCGCCGGGCCATCCTTGCCCTCGAAAAAGGCGACATCGAAGCCCGTACCCGCGCCATCAATCACGCGCTCATGATCATTGCCCAGCTTCAGGGAACTATCGACGACGAGCGGGGCGGGGAAGTCGCCGCCAATTTGCACCGGTTCTATAACCTGGTGCGTGCCGGACTCGTTACCGCCCAATTCAAGCAGTCAGCCGAAACCCTCGAGCAACAAATGACCCAGCTTTCGACGGTTCACGAAGCCTGGCTGCAAGTGGAGCTCGCCACATCTCCGGCGCCAATAACTACTCAGACCGCGCCGATTCGAACCTCCGAGCCGGAAGATTCTTCAACCATCGACTGGAATGCCTGATGCCCTCCCTCACTCATCAGCTTCGCCATGCCAATCGCCGTCTTGGAGTATGGCTCGAAGGTCTGGCTCTCGAATCCCGGTCGGCGGTCGCCACGCCCGAACAACTTACAGCAATGCTTTCGGATCTCTTACGCGCCGGTGCGGCTTTGCGTGCCGAGACCATCCCTGTGATCGGAACCGATCCCGAACTCGATTGCGAACTGGCTAGATATCGTAGACACGTGGAAAGGCTGCGTGAGCTTCTGCCATCGATTCATTCTCGCCTGCTCGGGGAGCGGGCTCGCCTGGAAGGGCAACGGGCGCGCGTGCAAGCCGCCGCCGAATGGGCCCGCGCCTCCAGGCAAATCCTGTAACTACAAGAGGAAGTGCCGGTCAGGGTGAGCGCAGGTAATCGAACAGATCAATTTGCGAGGTCTGCCCGATGGCCTCGAGCGTGGCCTGCAACGACGTTTCGGAGGTGGTCAGGTTGCTGATCACAGTGGGCAGGTCGGCAGCTCCTTCCGTGTTCTGCTGCTGCGCCAGTTGCGTGCTCTCGCTGCTCAGATAGGTCTGTTGCGAATTGAGCTGATTCAGCCCGTTGCCATAAAATACCCGTTGCTCGTCGACAT
>JASIKQ010000266.1 GCA_030049565.1 Candidatus Sulfotelmatobacter sp. | reverse complement strand
AGAAACGGAATCGTGACGTAGTTTTCGTTTTGCGCGGCGTAGTAGACCGTAAGCGCGAAGTACCCGCCGATTGCGAGTTCCACCAAGGGTACCCAGCCCAGGCGCTTGCGATACTTGGTGGCGCCGACTTTGTCTTTTTTCGATTCCACGTGGTATTTCGGCGTGCGGGCGAAGGCTGTCTGTTTGCCGATGAGCGCTTCGATGACCGCTTTGGTGTTGGTGATGGTGAGTCCTATGCCAAGGGCCATAAGGAATGGCAGATAAAGCAGCGCGCGCGGCCAGGTTTTGGGAAACAGCTCACGCTGCGAAACCAGATAAAAACTTGAGATCGAAAACGTCGATGCCAGGAACAGCGGCAGATCGATGAAGAGCATCTGAAACCATCCCTGGTAGAAGCGGATGATCATGGCTGGCAGCATCAGCACCGACAGCACGATCATCAGCGGATAGCTGATATTTGCCGTCAGGTGGTACCAGGCTTCGACCTTGGTATGCAGCGGCGCGTCGCTGCGCAGCACGCGCGGCAGAATTTTCTTTCCGGTTTGAATCAGGCCCTTGGCCCAGCGCGCCTGCTGAGTTTTGAATGCCGTCATTTCGACCGGCAATTCGGCGGGACATTCGACGTCCTGAAGGTAGATAAACTTCCATCCTTTGAGCTGGGCGCGGTAGGAAAGATCGGTGTCTTCGGTAAGCGTGTCGTGCTGCCAACCCCCGGCTTCGTCGATGGCGGCGCGGCGCCAAACGCCGGCGGTGCCGTTGAAGTTAAAAAAAACGCCGCTGCGCGCGCGCCCAGAGTGCTCGAGAACGAAGTGCCCATCGAGCAGAATCGCTTCCACTTGGGTGAGAAAAGAATAATCGCGGTTGATATGCGTCCAGCGGGTTTGCACCATTCCAATTCTTGGGTCGGTGAAGTGATGGATTGTCCGCGGCAGAAAATCTTCGGGAGGAGTAAAGTCGGCGTCGAAGATGGCGACAAATTCCCCTTTGGCAGTTTTCAGGCCTTCGGCGAGCGCTCCGGCTTTGAAGCCGGCGCGGTTCGTGCGGTGGTGATAGGTGATGGGATTTCCCAACGCGGCGTAACGCTCGACTAAACTGCGAGCGACCTCGACGGTTTCGTCGGTGGAGTCGTCGAGCACCTGAATGTCGAGCTTCTCGTGCGGATATTGCAACTTGCAGACGGCATCGAGCAAGCGTTCGACCACGTATTGCTCGTTGAAAATGGGTAGTTGTACGGTCACGCGCGGCAATTCCTGGAATTGCGCCTGGGGTAGGGTGGTGCGGTTGGCTTTGTGCTTGTAATAAAGATAGACGAGGATGTACCGGTGAATCCCGTACCCGGCCAGCACGATGAGCACGACGAAATAGGGGATGAGCAGGGCACGATCGAAGGCGTCGGTGTGGTAGAGGCCCTGAAATGTCTTATCCAGGAGATGTTGGCGGAGATAATGCGTGATGCCCCTGGGGGCAAGCCAGACCAGCGCGGAAAACATGATGTGACCAGAACGCAGCAAGGGTGCGGCCGAAACCTTTATTCTACAGGATGCCGCGTCAGCGAATTACATGAATGGTCGCGCCCAACTTCAGTTTCTGCCAGGCTCTTTCAGCGGTGTAGATAGGTGCGTGGAGTGTCTTCCCCAATGCGAGACAAGCGCGATCTCCGAGCGAAAGTCCAAGGCGTTGAGTACCCACCGCAAGATCCCCCGCGATTCTGGCTTGTTCAGAGTCAAACGGCAGGGTCAGCAATTTTTGGCGGTCCCTTCTGGCTGCCGCTGGTGGCGATTCTCACCGGGGCGCTGGTTCCGGCAGTGTATTCGCTGGTTTTATACAAACAGCTTGAACGGCGGGGGGAATTGTGAAAAGGTTGCTGCGGCGATCTGGGAGGTCGCCAACTTATGAAAAAGGCAATTATGGTTGCAATGCTGGCCCTGGCGGCGGTGTGCAAGGCGCCAGCCCAGGATGTGGCAGGAGACTGGCTGGGCGAGCTTCCAACGGCCATGGGTTCGGTTCGTATCGTACTGCATGTCACGAAAGGGGCGGACGGAGCTCTTAAAGCGACATTGGACAGCCCGGATCAGGCGGTCCTGGGCATACCCGTGGATTCCATCACTATGGAAGGCTCGAAACTCAAGTTCGCCGCAAACGTGGTCAAGTGGTCTTACGAGGGCACGGTAAAGAATTCATCGATCAACGGGAACTGGATTCAGCCCCACAAAATGCCGCAGGATTTCAAGAAAACCACCACAACTATCAAGATTGAACATCCGTCAGCGCCGCCTTCTGACATTGACGGTACCTGGGAAGGAGTCGTGAACTTGCCATCTCTGCAAGATACTCCGTCCCGAGGGAAACTGGCTCTCACTTTTCACATCAAGAATACTGGCGACGGCTTGACTGCGACCATGGACGTTCTCGACCAGAATATTAAGGGCTGGCCGGCAGTGGCGGTAATCCGCAAGGGATCGTCGATAACCATTGAGGCACCACAACTGGGAGGCGAGGTCAAAGGCAAGCTCAACAAAGACCTCACTGTTATCAGTGGGGATTGGAAATCGGAACAGGACATCACCTATGCTTTGACCCTCAGGCGTGCAAAGGACGCGGCTGAAACGTCGAAGGAAGCTCCAGCTGCGGCGCCGGCGCATAACTGAGGAACTCGTGCGGGGGGTGATCATGAAAAAAGTAGCCGTTGCTGCGGCGCTGGCACTGTTGGCGGCCTGCGGTGCTCTCGCTCAGGACGTCACTGGCGACTGGGAGGGGACTCTGCACGCCGGCGTGGATTTGCGCCTTGTGCTGCATATCACCAAGGCCGATGCCGGTGCGCTCAAGGCTACGCTCGACAGTGTGGATCAGGGCGCCTACGGAATCCCTGTCAGTTCCATTTCGCTGAAGGATTCCAAGTTCAGCCTGGGCGTGGATGCCGTGCACGGCACCTACGAGGGCAAGGTTTCGACCGATGGCAACACGATCAGCGGAACCTGGACGCAGACCCAGTCATTGCCGCTCGAGTTCAAGCGATCGGCCGCAAAAATCGAAAGTAAAGCCGCGCCGCCTTCCGATATCGACGGCGCATGGCTGGGCACGCTCGAGGTAGGCGCGATAAAGCTGCGTGTCATCTTCCACATCGTGAACACAAAAGATGGTTTGGTGGCCACGCTTGATAGCCCCGATCAGGGCGTGAATGGAATGCCGACTACCAAGACCACACGTGATGGATCGTCGCTGAAGATCGAAGCGCAAAAGATCAACGGCGTTTACCAGGGCAAGATCTCCGCCGACCTGAACACGATCGAAGGCACGTGGACGCAAGCGGGCAGCACCAACCCACTTGTGTTGCACCGCGTCAAGGACAAGGCTGAGCTCGCACCTCCGCGGCGGCCGCAGAATCCGACCAGGCCTTATCCGTATCACGAGGAAGATGTTATTTACGAGAATAAAATACAGAACGTCACTCTGGCGGCAACGTTAACTATTCCTCAAGGCAAGGGACCGTTTCCTGCGGTGGTGTTGATTACCGGTTCGGGGCCGCAGGATCGCGACGAGACCCTGATGGGGCACAAACCTTTTCTCGTTCTTTCCGACTATCTCACTCGTCACGAAATTGCCGTATTGCGCGCCGACGATCGCGGCACAGCGAAGTCTACAGGAGACTTTGCCGCAGCGACGACCGCGGATTTCGCGACCGATACTGAGGCGGGAATTGCTTATTTGAAGACGCGGCCAGAAATCAATCCGCACAAAATTGGCCTGATCGGCCACAGCGAGGGCGGAATGATTGCGCCGATGATCGCGGCGCGCAACCCGGATGTCGCATTCATCGTCATGATGTCCGGTCCGGGCGTGCGCGGCGATGAGATTTTAGTGGCGCAGGTGCAGGCCATCGATTTGGCCAGCGGCAAGAGCGCCGCCGATACGGCCAAAGATGTCGCCGAGGAACATGATGTGCTTAAGCTTATCGAAAGCGAAAAAGATGATGCGGCGCTCGCGAAGGGACTGAAAGAAAAGTTGTCGGTTGACGCTGGCGAAGCGCAGGTTGGAGCGCAAATCAAGATTCTTACCTCGGCCTGGTTCCGTTACTTCATCAGTTATGATCCGGCAATCGCCCTGCGCAAAGTCACATGCCCGGTGCTGGCGATCATTGGCGAGAAAGATACGCAGGTGCCGCCGAAGCAGAATCTTCCCGCGATCCGCGCGGCTCTCGAACAAGGCGGCAATAAGCATTTCGAAGTGGATGAATTGCCAGGCCTGAATCATCTGTTCCAGACAGCGAAGACCGGCGCGCCTGCGGAGTATGCGCAGATCGAGGAGACCATGTCGCCGCTGGCGCTGGAAAAGATGGCCAGTTGGATACTGAAGCAGTGATGGCCGCAGATACGACCGGGAGGGAAACAGGTTTCACTAAATCAAATCGCTAGATCTGTAATGGTCTGAACCTGGCCCGTCGGATAGATTGAATCGCTCTCGACTTGTCCGTCAGCTAGGTCGCGGGAAAGTCAATTTCAGGATTGCCGACAACACACGAAGAATCATTGCCATCTGCGTGCAACGTGCCGCGTGGGCTATAATCACGCGCACGAATGGCTCTCAGGTCCGGTTCAAAACTAGGCCCTTACGAGATCCAGTCGCCGCTCGGCGCGGGCGGCATGGGCGAAGTGTACCGCGCACGCGACACGCGGCTCGGGCGTGATGTCGCGATCAAAGTGCTGCCAGAGGCGGTGGCTCATGATGCCGACCGACTGCGGCGTTTCGAGCAGGAAGCGCGTACGATTGCGGCGCTCAACCATCCGAATATCCTGGGAATTCATGACATTGGTGCGCACGACGGTGCGCCGTTTCTGGTCAGCGAATTTCTTGAAGGCCAAACCTTGCGTGTGAAGCTCGCATCGGGGCCGTTGCCGATGCGGCAAGCGATCGAGTACGCACTCGGCATTGCGCAGGGTCTCGCGGCGGCACACGAGAAAGGAATCGTGCATCGGGATCTGAAACCGGAGAACGTGTTTGTCACCCGGGACGGACGGATTAAAGTACTCGATTTCGGGCTGGCCAAGTTGGTTAGGCCCGAGGAGAACCATGAAACCGCAGTGACGCTATCAAGCCCGGCGACTTTGCCGGGTATGGTGATGGGTACCGTCGGCTACATGTCGCCGGAGCAGGTGCGGGGCGAACCGCTCGACCCGCGATCGGACATTTTTAGTTTCGGTGCGGTGCTGTACGAGATACTCACCGGCAAACGCGCTTTCAAACGAGAGACGTCCGCAGAAACGATGACCGCAGTTTTGCGCGAAGAGCCACAGGCGCTGAACGATATCGGCTGGCAAGGTCCGCTGGAACTACAACGGATTCTTGCGCGATGCCTGGAAAAGGATGTCGCACGACGATTCCAGTCGGCGAGTGATCTGGCGTTTGCCATTGAATCGCTCAGCGGAACATCGAGCACGAAAAGGGTGTCGGAGCAGAAGTCAAGGAGATCGTGGCTCCCATGGGTGATAGCCGCTGCACTGCTGGTGGGAACTGCAGTCTGGGAAATGGCTCGGCCGGCGGTTGCACCGCCCAATCCGCTCGAAAAAGCGCATTTCACGCGGCTCACCGACTTCGAGAGCGTGGAAGCGGCGATTTCGCCGGACGGCAAGTTCGTAGCCTTCGTCTCCGATCATGACGGCCCCTTCGATGTATGGCTCACCCAGGTGGGTACCGGACGTCTGATAAATCTGACACAGGGCAAGGCAGGCCCGTTACCTGGGCCCCTACGAAGTGTAGGTTTCTCCGGCGACGGCTCGGAGATTTGGGTCGGCGGCGGTGATGTGGGTCTGCGGCTGCGGCTGATGCCCCTGACAGGAGGTGCGCCGCGTAATTTCCTCGGCGAGGAGACCGCCAACCTGGCCTGGTCACCGGACGGCGAGCGGATTGTCTATCACAACTTCCGTAGTGGCGACCCTATGTTCGTGGCGGACCGCACGGGCGCCAATGCTCGGCGGATATTCGGGGGGCAGCCGGGACTTCACAATCATTTTCCAACCTGGTCACCCGATGGCCGTTGGATTTATTTCGCGCATGGGACACCGGCGACAAAGGAGATGGATTTATGGCGCATAGCGTCAGACAGCAGCCACGCAGAGCGCCTCACGCAACTCAATACAGATGTCGCTTATCCCACGCCGGTCGGCGATCGCACCGTTTTCTACGTGGCGCGCGACGGGGATGGTTCAGGACCTTGGCTGTGGGCGTTCGACGTGAAACGCAGGGATTCGCGGCGCGCGAGCGTCGGTCTTGAGCAATATACGTCGGTGCAAGCCAGCGCCGATGGCCATAAGTTGGTGGCCACCATCAGCAATCCCGTCGCGGGACTTTGGACGGTTCCGATTCTTGATCGCGTCGCCGAAGAAAAAGACGTAAGAGCGTTTCCAGTGCCGACCGTACGCGCGCTGGCGCCCCGTTTTGGCGGGTCGGCGCTGTTTTATTTATCTTCCTTGGGGACGGGCGACGGATTGTGGCGCCTTCGGGACGGACAGGTGAATGAGATTTGGAAGGGCGCCGATGGTGCGCTACTGGAGACACCCGCTGTTTCGCCGGATGGGAGTCGCGTGGCCATTGTGCTGCGGCGGAACGGGAAACGCCAACTGCATGTGCTTTCTTCAGACGGAGCCGAACTCCAGCCCATCGCGGAGGGAATTGCCGCCCAGGAGGCGAGTTGCTGGTCGCCGGATGGCAAATGGATCGTCACTGGTGGCAGCGACGCGAACGGTCCCGGTCTTTTTAAGATTCCGCTGGAGGGCGGATCGCCGGTTCGCTTGGTCAGTGGGCCGGCACTCAATCCAGTGTGGTCGCCGGATGGAAGCCTTATCGTATATTCGGGTACGAATGTAAGCACCTTCGCTCCGCTCCTTGCCGTGCATCCGGACGGAAGCAGCGTCGAATTGCCCCAAATCAGTGTGCGGCGCTTGGGCGAGCGCGCCCGCTTCCTGCCTGATGGCAAGAGTTTGATCTACATGCAGGGCCTGCTCGCATCCCAAGACTTCTGGCTACTCGATCTCACTTCCATGAAATCGCGCCCACTTACCAAGCTTCAAAACCGGGCCACGATGCGGACCTTCGACGTCACCGGCGACGGGAAGCAGATCGTGTTCGACCGCTTGCGTGAGAACTCGCAGGTCGTCATGATCGATCTTCCCAAAGAATAGCGCTATTTAATCACGAACTGCTAAGTAGTTCCCGAGGTCTCTCTTGATCGCCCGAGTCACCGGCAATCCCGAAGTTGAGGTTTGGCCGGGTCGGACTGTAGTATAGGGTTCGCCCAGCGGCAAATGCAGGCCTAGTCTCGGTTATCACACTAGATCAGATCAGTAGATCAAATATTTTTTTCTGATCGCTTCGAATTTTTCGAGCCCCTCCTGCCAATCCTGCGCAATTCGCCGCGGATCTTCGCCAGATAGCAGCGCGTCGAATGCCGACTGATTCACCAGCAACTCGGCCATGCGATCGATCTGGTAGTCTGCGGGATACAGTTTTCGCAGCGCCGACGCCAGCTCGAGGCCCAGCTCTGGCGCGTCGAGGCCGTTGCGATCGGTCAAGACCACGTTCACGCCTTGACACGTCTGGCCGCTGTAGATGGAAGATGTTGGCGTGAATTCTACGGGGACGAATCTCACTGCAGCGATGCCACGCCCATTCAAATATGCGGCCAGTTCCCTGCCCTTGATCCACGGCGCGCCCACCAACTCGAAAGGAGTATCGGTTCCTCGGCCCACCGAAACATTTGTGCCTTCAATCAGGGCCACGCCCGGATAAAGTGCGGCCTCCGTCACGCTGCGCAAATTTGGGGAGGGATTCACCCATTCGAGCCCCGTCGAATCGAACCAGTCGCCCCGTTGCCAGCCTTCCATGGATACGACGGTGAGCTTCGCATTAATGTTTTTCTCCAGATTGAACATTTTGGCCAGTTCGCCCATGGTCATGCCGTGGCGCACTGGGACCATCCAATAATTGGTAAAGCTTTCGTGACCGGCATCTGCCACCGGCCCCTGCACAAACGAACCGGTAATCGGATTTGGGCGATCGAGCACGATCAGTTCGATTCCCGCTTGCGCCGCGGCTTCCATAAAATATCCCAGGGTGGTTTCGTAGGTATAAAAGCGCGCGCCCGCATCTTGAATATCGAAAACCACGGCATCGAGATTCTTCAATACCTCGATCGGAGGTCGTCGCGCCGCGTCTGTGCCCCCGTAAACGCTGTAGACGTGCACGCCGGTTGCTGCGTCGATGGTATCGCCGACCTGAGTCGTATCAAGCGTTCCGGTTACCCCATGCTCGGGGCTGAAAATCGCCTCCAGCGAAGCGCCGGGAGCTTGCGCGAGCACGTCAATAGTGCGCCGGCCTTCGGCATCGATGCCGGTCTGATTGGTAACCAGTCCAATTCGTTTCTTGCGCCCAGCGACCTGAAGCAGATCAAATCCATGCTCCTCCAGAACCTCGATTCCGGTTTTCACCTCGCCGTTGCGCGC
>JASIKQ010000265.1 GCA_030049565.1 Candidatus Sulfotelmatobacter sp. | reverse complement strand
GTCCATTGCTCATCGTTTCCAAGGAATCCAGCCACGATCACCAAATCGGACTCGTGGCCGCTTTCGTCCAAATAGGCGGTTAGCATGAGCAACCACTTCGGGGGGCGATCATGAGGACTTGCCAGAAAATCTCTGACATCTGTGTGCCATTCTTGCACGCATTAAAATTCCTGCTTTCTGGTTAACGTGCAACGATTTAGCCGATTTTACCCAAGGGCAATGGGTTAGTCAACTATATCATTGCCGCGCTAACCCCCTGATTCCAGTGATCGAGGGGGGAGGGGGTAGGATTCACAACCAGTAAACATTTTCCCAAATCGGAACCGAAGCCAACCGCAAAATTTTCGGTCGAAAAGCATCCCGAGAAAAATATTATCTCGGCGCATTCGGCATTCTCAGAATTGTCATCCTGAGCAAGCGTTCTTTGCGCAGCGAACGATCTGCGCGAGCCGCGCGCTATCACGGAGCCTGCCCTGAGAGAGCGCAAGCGACCGAAGGGCGTTCGGCTCGCGTCCTCCTTTGCCCGACGATACAATGGCTTCATGACGACCCAGCCATTCGTCGACGTGCCTACAGCCATCGAGGAGATCAAGAGCGGCCGCATGATCGTCGTGGTCGACGACGAGGACCGCGAGAACGAAGGCGACCTTACGCTTGCCGCCGAGAAGGTTACGCCCGAAGCCATCAACTTCATGGCCAAGCACGGACGCGGCCTGGTTTGCCTCGCGCTAACCGAAGAGCGCATTGAGCATCTGCGGCTCGGTCCCATGAGCGCGGAGAACACTTCGCAATTCGGCACCGCGTTTTGCGAGGCCATCGACGCGCGCAGCGGCGTGACCACCGGCATCTCCGCCTACGACCGGTCGCGCACGATTCAGGTGGCCATCGATCCTGGGTCGACGGCTGCCGATCTCGCGCGTCCCGGTCACGTCTTCCCGCTGCGCGCGCGCAAAGGCGGCGTGCTGGTGCGCGCGGGGCAAACCGAAGCCTCGGTTGATCTGGCGCGGCTGGCCGGACTCATCCCCGCTGGCATCATCTGCGAAATCATGAAAGACGACGGCACTATGGCGCGAGTGCCCGACCTGATCGAATTCTGCCGCGAGCACAATTTGAAAATGCTCACCGTCGCTGAGCTGATTCGCTACCGCATGGCGCACGAGCGCTATGTGCATCGCGTGGGCGAGGCGCTGGTCGACACCCAATTCGGAGAATTCCGGCTGATCGCCTACGAGAGCGAAGTGGATGGCGGCGAATCGCACGTGGCCCTGATTAAAGGAGAGATGCCACGCGGCGATATTGAAAGCAGCCAAGAACCTGTGCTTGTGCGCATGCACGCCCACTGCCTCATGGGAGACGTCTTCGGCGCCACCGGTTGCGAGTGCCACGCCACGCTGCAAGGGGCGCTGCGCAGAATCGCGCAGGAAGGCCGGGGCGCGGTGATTTATCTGCACCAGACTTCGCAGGGATTTTCTGTCGAAAAAGTTGGCGACCGCAATGCTCTGGGCTTCCACCGCGGCCGGACGCTGCCTTCTCTCTACGACAACGAAAAGCAGATCCAGCGCGAGATCGGAATCGGGGCGCAGATTCTCTCTGATCTGAACTTGCGGCGCATCCGGCTGCTGACCAACCGTCCGAAAAAAGTTGCGGCGCTGGAAGGCTTTGACATTGAAATAGTGGAGCAGGTGCCAGTTGAGTTGAAAGAGGCGCGGGGGCGGAAGAATTGATTGCAGGTGAGCCAGCGCTCGGTTTTGTGCACTGGGTCAGTTTGCAAGGAGGCGAGCCAACCGCGCAATTCCTGTGGCGCACAGAACGCTCCACTTCGCGCGGCTCGCCCAGATTCCTCGCTTCGCAAAAAGCGCGCTCGGAATGACAATTCCATTTGTGAGGTCGCAATGGCAGAGCAACTGGCAGGAGTCGAGTCGCGCGTGCGCAACATTCCTCGCGGAATGATCGACGATGCCCGCAAACACGTGTACGAGGCCGCCATCCGCACGCCGCTGGTGCGCCTAAATTACGACCGGCTAAATTCCGAGCGGCTGAAGTGCGATGGACCGGCGGAAATTTATCTGAAGCTCGAATGTCTGCAACCGATCGGGGCATTCAAAATCCGCGGCGCATATAATGCCGTGCGCCTGTTGCCGGAACGGCAGCGCCGCCGCGGGGTGTGGACAGTGAGCGCGGGCAATGCCGCGCAGGGAGTGGCGCTGGCCGCGCGCAAAGCGGGCGTGCCGTGCAAGGTTCTTGTAATAGATACGGCTCCGGCCACCAAGCTGGAAGCGGTGCGGCGGCTGGGCGCAGAAATTGTGAAGGCCAGCTATGATCAGTGCTGGAATGCGCTGGCCGACCGGGCGCATCCCGCGATGGACGGCGCGTTTGTGCATCCATTTGAAGATGACGAATTCATTGCCGGCAACGCTTCGGCTGGGCTGGAGATTTTGGAAGACTTGCCGGGGGTTGACGCTATCGTAGCGGGATTCGGCGGAGGAGGCCTATCGTGCGGCATTGCCGCCGCGGTAAGAGAACGGGGCAGCCACGCGAAGGTCTATGCGGCTGAACCCGAGACTGCGGCTCCTTTCGCATTTTCGCTGGCGGCCGGGTCGGCGCAGAAATTTCCCAACTGGCAAGCCAGTTGGGTGGATGGTTGCGGGGGCAAATCGGTCTTTCCGCGGATGTGGGCGATCGCGCATCATCTGCTCTCCGGATCGATCGTGTGCACGCTGGAAGAAATCCGGCAGGCCATGCGGATCGTGGCGGAGCGCAATCACGTCATCAGTGAGGGGGCTGGCGCGTGTGCGGTCGCCGCCGGTCTCAGCGGAAAATGCGGTTCAGGCAAAATTGTTTGTGTGGTGAGCGGAGGGAATATTGATCTTTCGGTATTCTCAAAACTGGTAACCAACTAGATTCTCAGGGATAGCGTGAACCACGCCTGTCATCCCGACAGCAGTGTGGGATCTCGGTTCTTGCCTAAACCATCTGATGCCGCCGCTGCCAGCAAACACCAAGATCCCTCGCTCTGCTCGGGATGACATGTCATAACAGAGTCAACCGAAGTGGCACTGAGATGTAGCTGGTTAGGATGGTTTGCGCACAACTACTTCGCTTTCGCGAATAAAAAATTGCGCGGAGCAAGTTTCAGAACCGCAGATTACGGGCATCAATCCATTGATTTGGCGGCGGGTGATGAGACCGAGCATTCCGCAGGAAGGACAAGCCAGCACGGCCCAATAGGGATCTTCTTTCTCCCCTACTTCGCCGGCATTTTCCAGGACAAAAATCGTTCCGGGCTGCATTTGTTCGGGAATCCACTGACTGAGAATGTCCAGTTCACCGACCATGCGATCCTCCTGTCGTTATCGCCCCAGACCTAAAGCAGCTTCCTCACCGCCGCTTCGCGCCGGTTCGGAATGACATCGATTTTAACTTTTACATCT
>JASIKQ010000264.1 GCA_030049565.1 Candidatus Sulfotelmatobacter sp. | reverse complement strand
AAAGTAATGGAACTCGAAGTTGAGCGCGGGTGTGATGTAGCGGTTGGGATATTGCTCGAAGGGCAGATTTATGTTGAGCCCGATGCTTTTGCCTCCGGCTTCGTACGCGCCGAGGTTGGCGGCTTCCATGATGCCGGGACCGCCTCCGGTGGTGACCACGAAACGTCGGCGGCGGGCCGGGATTTGAATCGACCATTCGGTAAGGAGGTAGGCCAGCCGCCGCGCGTCCTCGTAGTAGCGGGCCATGTCGACGGCAGCCTCGGCAAGCTTCAGATCTGGTTCCTGACCCGCCGATGCTTGGGCGCCGTTTTTCTTGAGCGTAGTGAGCTGGTCTTTGGCGGCGATGCTTCCCTGAAAGCGCGCCGATCCAAAGAAAACTACCGTGTCCTGAATCTGCTCGCGGCGAAAACGCGACAGCGGTTCCTGATATTCGGAGAGGATGCGGAGAATGCGCCCATCGGGGCTGTTGAGAAACGGTTGATTCTCGTAGGCAAGCGGCGCGGGTTTGAGCTTGTCGGACTTATCGGTCATCGATTGACTCACGTTTAACTGGCAATCATGGCGTCAGGGATTTTCATGATAGTGCAGCGCTTCCCAGAAGCCGATCCAGATATCGAGCAAGCCCAGGCCGCTGCACAGGCCGCGGACGAAACCATTGGAGACGATCGTTCGCAGCCAGGGAAATGTAAGCAACAGGTAGTTATCGGTCCATTGCGGCGTCCAGGGCAAAATTACCAGCAAAACGCCGGCCACGGCGCTGATCAACACAAAGAGAAAAACGGAGATCCGGTGCAGCCAGAATTGCATGGCACTGATCTGGCGCGGCTCGAGGTGCGAAGAACTAGGGTCAAGCGCCGTGCTGCGCTTTGGCTGCGGGTTGTCCGGCCGAGCGGAGGTATCGGCACCATTCTCGACGGAGGTTTTCTGATCAGTGTTCACCGCATGCTCCGCTCTAGTGGGCGGAGAAACGATCCACTGTGATCCGGGAAAAGACAGTGCGGGCGAGAACCCATCCGGGTATTTTACGACTTCAAGGGCTTGATGCGCTCGGCCACGTCGCGATAATCGATGTTGCGGCCGTAAACCTCCATGAAGTGCTTGAGCGCGGAGGGTTTGTCGCCGGCATGTTCGTAGGCGGAGGCCAGTTCGTAGTGCAGCGCGGTGCGGGTTTCCTCATCGACCCCGGGGGCGGTAAGAGCCTTGTCATACCAGCGAATGGCGGCCTCGGGAACGCCTTTATCGAGGAAGCACTGGGCGAGCCAAGTGTAAGTCTGCATAACTTGCGGGAAAGGATGTCCGCGATCGACTGCCTGGCAGGTTTTCTGCAACTCGCCGATCGCCTCATCCAGCAGGCCCATTTCGCGGAAGGCGATGCCGAGATTGTAGTGGGTTTCGGGATCTTCCTGGGCGGTAGCAGCCCCGGCTTCGAGATCCTCTTTCAGCTCGCCGAACATTTCGGCGAGATCGACGCCAGCCTTTTCGACCAGGGTTGCAGATTCGGCTGCGGGGGCGCTGGTCATGGCGACAGCTTGCGCCTGGGAAGCGGCAACGGCGTGCGACGAAATGGCGCTGGCGCCGGACGATGCCGCGGCCGCAACAGCTGCCGCAGGAGCACTGGCTGGCGCCGCCGGGACGGGGCGAGGCTGCGCGGGTCCGGCCGGGATGTGCGTTGGCGGCGCAGGCTGAGCTGCCGCGACTGGAGCCCCTTTAAGGAAGTCATCCCCCAGTGAGGCTTCCAGATCGGCGACAAACTCACCCATGACGGGACTCTTGTTTGCGTCCGATGAAACCGGTTCCGCTTCGGCCACGGGTTGAGATTCGGCCGTGTGGGTCGCTGCGGCATCCTGCCCGAAGGCAGGCGCAGCTGGAGTTTCAGCTTCGCGCGTTCCGCCCAGAAACTTATCGCCCAGGGAAGATTCGAGATCGGCGACGAATTCTTGAAGGGCTCCGGGCGATTTTGCGGGCTCGGCCGCGGCCACTTCGAGGGCGGCGGGCTCGTTCTCTGGGGCGGTTTCACTGACTGGAGCCTCGGGCGCAGAAATGGCGTCAGCCACGTGCTCGGACGCGGGAGCTTCTTCGACTGGCTCGACGGACGGTTCGTCGGCAGTGAATTCCGAGATCGATTCGACGGCTGTGACTTCTTCCACGGCCGAAGGCTGCTCGGAAGCCGCTTCGATCTCGGCGCGAAGCTCTGCGAGAATGGCCTCATCGTCGGTGATCGACTGTAGTTTCTCGAACGCAGCCCCCGCCTGCTCGGGCATGCCATGCTCGAGATAGAAACGGAGTTCTTCGACGGTCTCCGCGGCTTTTTCTTGATCGTGCTTCTTCGCGGCTGGGCGGGCGGATTTGCCCGGCGCATGCGATGCGACAGGGCCGCGCTCCGCGCTTTCGGTTTCTGCAACTTCCGCGGGCGACTCGTCCGCCTCGATGGTAATGGCTTCATCCCACTCGGAAGAGAGATCGATCTCTGCAGGCGCGGCCTCGGTCTCAGCAGCGGACACGTCCGCGTGCGCTTCTTCTGCGCTCTCTTCCGTGATTTCCTGAGAATCGCCAGCATCACTGACCACGGCAAATTCGCCTTCTTCCGAAGGTTGAGCTGCGGGCCAGGGAGAAGCAATGTCTGGCGAAGCAGGTTCAATGGTGGAAGGCGCAACTACAGGCGCGATTTCCCCGGCGGCCGCACGTTCTTCATAGCGGGCGGCGAGGTCACCGTAGCGGGTAGCTTCGTCGGGGTATTCCGCTTCGGAGTATATCTTCTGCAAAGTGCGGCAGCAGACTCCGGCTTCGGCGAAACGCGAGCCGCGAGTGTGCAGCGCAGCCAGGCGCTGGTTCAAGCGCAGGTCGGTAGGCGCCTGGGGAAGCGCGGCCATCAACGGGCCCAGAGCCTTCGCGGGCATGTTGTAGGAGATGAAAAGTTCGGCGTCGGTCAGAGCGGAGCGAACCGCGAGAGCGACAGCGTCGGAATAATGTTGGTGAATCGCAGGCGACGTGGCTTCCAGTTCGTCGACGATGACGGCGGCCTCTTCGGCGGTGATCAGGCCTGAGGCGGAAGCTCCGCCGAGCTGGCTGACCACCTGCTGGTAATTGCTCAGGTGCAGGGGGTTGCCCGGCTCCATGGTGGCGAGGCGCTGATAAAGGTCGCGCGCGCGAATGAGATCGCCCGCTTGCACGGAAGCGTGCGCCAGCAATTCGATCACTTCGGTCAGATGCGTGGTCTCGCCGGCCTTTTGGAAAAGATCGAGCAGCTTCTCCAAACACGCTGGATTGTCGCGTACGTGCCCAATAGCCGAATGCAGATTCTTCAGAACTTTTTGGGAATCTTCGGCCAGTAGGCGCTCGGCGTGCTGGTCATAGACCTGGAGGGCGTTCTCGTACTGCCCGGCCTGCATGAGCGCGTCGACAAAAGTCGAGATGGAGGCGAGGTCGTTGTGAACCGCCAGCAACTTCCCGGCTAGAGTTCCTGCGTCGGAAAGCCGGCCGGTCATCAGATAGGCTTTGAGCAGGTCGCGCAGGCCATCGGGGTTGGAATCGAGATCGGAAACTTTTTCGAATATTCCAACTGCGGCTTCGGCGTCTCCGGCTTCTACCAGATTGCGGCCCTGCATGAGCAACGCGTAGCTGTTGCCGGGATCGAGCGTCAACATGCGCTTGAGAACTTCTTCCGCCGCATCCAGCGAGCCTTTGGAACGCAAGGTTTCGGCAACCGCGGAGAAGATCTGCCAGGCGTCATTTTTCTTGTTCAGCCGGACGTACACTTCCGCCAGGCGAATGCGCATGTTGGTGTTTTCCGGATCCATCTCCAGAATCTTCTGGAAGATGCGGACGGCATTCTCCAACTCGTTCGCCTTCAAGAATTCTTCGGCAACTTGCAGGTACTGGGCGCGGGCGTCGTTGAACAGGCCCTGCTGGGTGTAGAGTTCGGCCAGCTTCAGCGAGCTCTCAAGCGAGGGCTTGAGCTTGGTGATCTTCTTGTACATGGCGATGGCCTTGACCGTGAAGCCTTGCGTGGCATAGGCATCGCCCACAGTTTTGAAGCACTCGGTGGCTTTGTCGGGTTCGCCGAGGCGCGAGTAGAGGTCGCCAATGGTGTTGGTGACCGTGAGATCCTTGGCATCAGCCTTAAGAACTTTTTCGTACTCAGCGATGGCGTTTTGTATCTTGCCCTGCTGGACGTACTTCTCCGCAGCGCTGAGAGTCTTTTGCTTGTTGAACCCGAAACCGAACGCCATAGAGAACCGACTCCAGAGCCTGGTTGCCGAGAAACCTGTTTACACAAAAGCGGCTTTATCGCCTAACTTATGTCCTGAATCTGCGCCGAAAACGCGCGCCCGAAAAGTATTGCTCCGGGAGCCTGGCATGACCAATCTCCGCTACGGAATTGGCCGGTCGGACAAGGGCAATTGTACGGCTGGGCGCGACAGAGCGCATGGTTACCAAGGGTTACCGAAAGGGAGTGTACGAAAGGGTTACCAAGGGAATCTGAGTGAAATGGGAAGGAAAGTAGTTGCACTTCGACTGCTCCGCTCACTTGTCCTTGCCCAGAAAGCGGATGCGGCCGGTGAGGGCGCGGCCATTGGCATCGATGAAGGTTGGCAGTGGGTGTGCGGGATCAATGATTCCGTTAGCAAGATAAGGGTTGGCGTGGTTGGTAACGTTGTCGAAGCCTCCGCGCAGCGCCCAAGACCGGCCGAAGGCATGGAAACGCTTCTCCAACTGGAGATTAATGGTGTAGTACATGGGCAGGCGGAAAGTTCCGGGAGGGTAGCCGGGAGCAATCTCTCCTTGGTTGGTGGTCGCCAGGAAAGGTATGCCGGTGCGGGCTTCGGCGGAGTAGACGACGTCAAATTTGTGGATAATGGGCAAGCTGAAGAAAGGCAAGATGCCCCAGCCGACCAAGCGATTGGGAGTGTCCCACGGATAAGGGCCGGGGAGTTGATAGCTCAGCAAAGGGATATCGAGACTGAAATCGAATGCTTCGTTGGTGTGCGCGCGAGAACGGGTGTATGCACCGAAGATTTCGTAATACTGGCGGAAGCGATGGCGGGCGCTGATTTGAAAGGCATCGTAGCGATCATCGCGGCCATTGCCAAGCAAAAATGTGCCATCGACCGCGCCCTTGAGGGTGTTATAGGCAAAGCCGCGTGAGCCGCGTTTCTCAAGAAATTCGAGTTTGAGAAAAATGGCGTATGGCAGTTTTTTTTCCAGGCCCAGGCTCCAGTTCACATAGCGCGGGGCAGAGAGGTTATTGAGGTTGATAGCAAACGTGGTGAGGATTGGTATGGGCGGCGGCTGGGTTGGGACTGACGTTCCGCAATTCACCGTGCTGCCGTTTGCCTGTTGCGGGCAGCCGCTCGGGTTGAAAAAATAATCGATACGTTGCCCCTCCAACGGCTGATGGATGAAGCCCAGAGGAGTGGCGTCGTAGATGATTCCGATTCCCGCCGACAGCTTCGTATTGCCTTCATCATCAAGCACGTAAGTTCCAGCCAGACGCGGCGAAATTAATGGCCTGCGGACGATCTGATCCTCATCAAAACGCAAGCCGGGTTCAATCAACAGGCGGTTCGTGGCTAGCCAGCGATCTTCCACGTAGGCGCTGGCCTCGGTATTGAAGATTGTGTTCTCGGTTCCTCCGGAGAACACCGAATACCGCGCACAGGTCGGCTCGGGCACAACCGGAACGCCATTCCCGTTCGTTGGGCAAGGTTGCGCCGTTTGCCCGGGCAACGGGTAGCCCACCTGCAAGAACGAGATTGGCTGGCGCAGGAACTGCGCATTGTAATTCAGGCGGTCGAGATCGACTCCAACTTTGAAGTCGTGGCGTCCATGCCATTGATGCGGAGGAAGAAAAAGATTTGAGATGCCCTGCACTCTGCGGGCGAGCGTGTCTTGGTGCAGATAGTAATTGCCCGCCGCTCCTTGAGTTCCCGTTGCTGTCGGCGAAAGCTCGATGTAAGGGCCGTTTCCCTGGGGAGCGAGCGCAACCGTGTATTGGCTTACTCCCAATCCGGTTTCAAGCAGCGCGCCGCTGCGAAAATAGTACTGGTCCTTGGCCGAGCCGAAATAGCCGGTCTCGGAATCGGTGGGAGTGGTTGCCTGCGGCTGAATCAGAGACAGGCCGTCGTATTCATCGTGGTAGTAGTTGGAGAGAAAGCTGAGTGTGACGATATTGCGAGTGGTCAGGTTGGATTGAAGTTTGGCGAGGTTGTCTACCCGCCACACGTGGTCGGTGTCGGCTCCGGAGGGCAGGTTCTGAAAAACGTTGTTGTCGTACTCGCCGTTGAGGGAATCGATAAACCACATCTTCCCTTTGCGGATCGGCCCGGACAGGGTGTAAATGGGGGTCCATTGGCCCAGAGAAATGCCCTTTACGTCTTGCAGGCCGGGAATGAAATCCATCGAGGTGAAATGAAAATGGTCGTCGCCCATGCGGGTATTCAAAGC
>JASIKQ010000263.1 GCA_030049565.1 Candidatus Sulfotelmatobacter sp. | reverse complement strand
GGCCAGCGGTACACTTTGGCCTACCATCTTCCCCGTTTGACTTCGCGCTGATAGCGGGAAATCTATCCCAGGCTCGCGGTCATCGAAATCTTGGCGTTCAGAACCTTCGATACCGGGCATCCTTTTTCTGCGGCTTCGGCATATTTCTGGAACGTCGCCGCATCCGCTCCCGGAACCTTACCCACGACATCGATGTGACTCGCGGTAATTGACCAACCGGAATCGAGCTTCTCCATAGTCAGAGTGACGTTTGTGTTGATGCTCTCAGGCGTAAGGTTCGCGCCGCCAAGCTGAGCCGATAAAGCCATGGAGAAGCAGGCCGCGTGCGCCGCCGCGATGAGTTCTTCCGGATTCGTTCCGGGGCCATTTTCAAATCGCGAAGTAAACGAATACTGGGTATCTTTCAGAACACCACCCGGGGCTGAAATCGTTCCTTTGCCGTCTTTCAAGCCGCCCTTCCATACTGCGCTTGCCTTGCGTTGCATGTCGTTCTCCAATCATGAATAGGAAATCACATCATTACACTAGATGGAGATTCTCGGCCCACGATTCGCAAGTTTCGTCCGATTTCCTCGCGGCAGCGCAGCCAAGGCGGATCGAAGTTACAACCAACGAATAAAGTTGGGTTGCGACTGCTTTTTGCGCCCTGGTCGTCTATAATCGCCATCCGTCTGGTGTTAAGTGCGGATACTCCTGCTCAGCGACATTCACGCCAATCTGGAAGCCCTTGAGGCTTGCATGGCTGCTGCCCCAGCCTATGATTTGGTAGCCAATCTGGGCGATGTTGTCGGCTACGGCGCCAGCCCCAACGAAGTGATCGACCGATCGCGCGAGCTGGGCAAGATATTCGTGCGCGGCAATCACGATAAAGCTGCCACCGGACTTCTCGCCCTGGAAGATTTCAATCCCTTGGCCGCAGCCTCCGCGGTCTGGACGCGCGAGCAATTGAGTGCCGAGCATCACCAATGGCTGCACGACCTGCCACACGGGCCAGTTGGCCTCGACGGCGTTCCGCAAGCGCAACTGGTGCACGGCTCGCCCGCCGACGAAGATGTCTACGTGGTTTCGATCGGCGATGCTCTCGTACCGCTGCTCGCGGTTTCGACGCCGCTCACAT
This sequence comes from Candidatus Sulfotelmatobacter sp., assembly GCA_030049565.1. Taxonomy (GTDB): domain Bacteria; phylum Acidobacteriota; class Terriglobia; order Terriglobales; family Acidobacteriaceae; genus Sulfotelmatobacter. The sequence continues at coordinate 7,501 of JASIKQ010000263.1, read as the reverse complement.
TCTTCGGCCACACACACCTTCAGGGCGGATTTTTCGCCAACGGCTCTAGCGCCGACGGTTTTCGGCCGGAATACCGCACTGTCGGCCAGGCGGAATCGGTTTCGTTGCAACTCAAGCCCAACACCCGTTACATGATCAATCCTGGGTCCGTGGGCCAGCCGCGCGACGGAGACTGGCGCGCAGCCTTCGCTCTCTTCGACACCGATGCGCAAGTCGTTCACTTCCACCGCGCGCCCTACAATCTGAAATCGGCGCAGGATCGTATCCTCTCCGCGAATCTCCCGTCGCGCCTGGCCACGCGCTTGGCCGCGGGACGCTAAAGCTCTCGTTGTAAACTCATCTTCATGCCGGCAACCCACTCTCCGTTTCCTCAGCGTGAGCCGTCCCCTCCCGAGCATCACCTCCACGCCCACATCGACGGCGGCGCGCGCGGAAACCCCGGGCCAGCGGGCTACGGCGTGGTGATTCAGAATGAGGCAGGTAAAAGAATCGCGCAGCTCAGCGAATACCTCGGCCATCAGACCAACAATTTCGCCGAATACCAGGGACTGATTGCCGCTCTCGAATATGCTCTCGAGCACGGTCCAAAGGCGCTGAGGGTCATCAGTGACTCGGAGTTGCTGGTGCGGCAGATCAAGGGCATCTACAAGGTGAAGAATCCCACCCTGCAAGACCTTCATGCTCGCGCCAAGCAGTTGATCACGCAACTCGACTGGTTCTCGATTGGGCATGCGCTCCGCGAACAAAATCGTGATGCCGACCGCCTCGCCAACGAGGCTATGGACAGGGGGTTTGCCGCGTCGTCGGCTGGCCGGCAAATTGATGGTCCATTAGCCCGCGCTGCGAGTCCTGCGCATCAGGAGTTCGAAGGGGTGGTCCGAAATGGCGTCGTAGAGCTGAACGGTAACTTGCCCGAAGGAACGCGGGTGCAGGTGCGCGTGAAACAGTAATTGGACGTAACCAGCGGGCTTTGTAGACTGTTTTCAGAATTGTTTGTAGCGCACGTTGTGACCCCCATTTATCACCTGTCATCCCTCGCGAAGCGAGGGATGAACAGCACGTTTTTGCACGCAGTCTCTTTACTGCACGCAGTATCTAAGAGTGGTTTCGATTCCAGCCGATTTCAACGAGCCTTCCCGCCGCAATACCTCTCATATTGATCGTTGATGAAATGGTCGGTCATCCCGGCGATGTAATCGCAAATCACGCGCGGCAATGATTCGTGCTCGGCTTTTTCGCGGTACGCGTTCGGCAGGGCTGAGGGATTCTCCATCCAAAAAGCGAAAAGATCGCTGATGACGCGCTCGGCATCCTCTTTTTCGTCTGCCAGGGCGTGGCTGTAGTAAAGATTGTCGTATAGGAAGTCCTTGACCTGGCGGCGTTCGCGATCGATCTCGGGGCTGAAGCCGGCGAGCCTCGATTCGTGCGCGCGCACATCGCCCAGAGTGTGGATTCCATGTTGCTCGAGCTGCCCTCGCGTGTTGGAGATCAAATCGTCTGCCAGGCGATTGAGCACGCGCTTGTTGGTTTCGTTGAATTTCAGCTTGTCGGCCACGTTCGGGTAAGCGCACTCGACCTCGCGGAAGAAACGCTCAAAAACAGGCACTCCAGCGCGAATCTGATCGAGAGTGAGCAGATGCGCTTCATAGCCGTCGTCGAGGTCGGCCGTGTCGTAGCCGATCTCGTCGGTAAAATCGATGAGCTGCGCCTCCAGCGGAGGGCGCTGATCAAGAACATATTCAGCCAGCTCGGGATACAGCGCGGCATCGTAGTCTCGCGAATGCTTAATAATTCCCTCGCGCACTTCAAACGTCAGGTTGAGGCCACGGAAGGCAGCGTAGCGCTGCTCGAAGTCCTCGACGATGCGCAAGGCGTGCAAGTTATGGTCGAAGAACAAACCCTGTGCGCGCATGGCGGCGTCCAGCGCCTTTTCGCCGGCGTGGCCGAAAGGAGGGTGGCCGATATCGTGCACCAGCGCGAGCGCCTCGGCGAGATCGACGTTGAGTTCGAGCGCACCGGCGACCGTCCGCGTGATCTGCGCTACTTCGATCGTGTGTGTCAGCCGATTGCGAAAATGATCGGAGTAACGTCGCGTGAAGACCTGGGTCTTATCTTCCAGCCGGCGAAAGGCGCGGGCGTGGATGACGCGATCACGATCGCGCTGGAAGTCGTTGCGGTAGGGATGCTGCGGCTCAGGAAAGCGGCGTCCGCGGGAACGCTCCACTTGCACCGCGTAGCCGGAAAGCATGGGGAAAGTTTAGCAGCGAGTGGGGATCGGGGCCAGGGGCAGAGGCAGGTGGTCAGCGATCAGCGGGCGGGAGCATCAGGGTTCTCACGCGGTTCATGATCGTGTTCATGGCTTGATCGAAATTCTTATCGCGGTTGCCGAGCAGCATGGCTCCGCGAACGTATTCGGTAACGGTCCAAAGTCTGACGTGGGTTCGAGGATCGACGATCACGAGGCGGAGTTGCCCCAGGACGGGCAATCGGCCCAGCCCCGTATCGCTAAGTACCCAGCTGATCTCAAAAATCAGGTCTGCGTCCGAAGGCGACGAAACCAGTTGGCGTTGTCCCCAACTTTTCATGGCTGCGTAGAACTGGTTGTACGGCCGGTCGGGGCCGCCGTCAAAGACGACCTGATCGAAAACGGTCTCGAAGCTTTCGCCTCCGCCATTGGAGATGAATATCTTCTGCGCAGCGGCGATTTGTGGAGGGATGGGAGCGGGTGGTGGAACCGGTGATTTCTGAGCGAGGGATGACGAGATGAGAAACAGCGCAGTCAGCAGACAACAGAGAGTTGTTCGCAAGGGCGTTCTCTCCATGGACAGCTGGAATGCGCTATTACTTAGCGCTTCTCGGCATCTTCCTTGGCCAACCGGACTTTCGCGGCATCCAGTTTCTTCTGCGCCGCCACCAGCAGATCGGTATCGACCTCCGGACCTATCGTCTTGTTCCACTCTTCTACGGCGCGCTCCCAGTGAGCGGCGGCCAGTTTCAGCCGGCCGGTTTTCTGATAGAGATCGCCAAGGTGATCCTGCACGGTGGGATCGGAGCCCATGCGCAGCGAAGCCTTCGACAGATTTTCCTCGGCCAAATCGTAGTTGCCGAGCTTGAAATAGACCCATCCCAGAGAATCGAGGTAGGCGCCATTGGTGGGATCAAGGCTCACTGCCGTCTTGATGTAGGTGAGGGACTCTTCGAGTTCCACGCCCCGGTCCGCATTCATGTAGCCGAGATAATTCAGGGTGGCGGCGCTCTGCGGATTGGCCGCCAATATTTTCTTGAATTCGGCTTCGGCTGCATCGTACTTTTTTTCCCGCTCGTAGGTCGACCCGCGAAGGAAATAGACGTATTCTTTATCTTCGGCTTTGACGGAAAGCTTTTCGGCCTGGTTGAGCGCGTCTTCGGCTTCATCCCAGCGCTTCAGCCGCGTGTACATGATGGCCAGCCGCAAATACACATCCCGGTCTTCAGACGTGCCCTTCAGCATGGACTTCACGTCGGCCAGCGGCTTTTCCGGATCGCCCGTATCGGCGAGTTGCGCATCCAGTACCATGCGCAATTCGCGGTCGTTGGGCAGCTTTTCCACCGCTTCTTTGGCCATGGCCGTCGCCTGTGTCCACTGTTTGGCTTCGCGGTAAGTGTCGATCACGTCCTGATAACCGGTGCGGGCATTGTCGTCGCCACCCAGCGGAATCATCTGCCGGAAGGTATCAACCGCGGACTGATAATTTTCCTGATCGCGGTAGACCATGCCGAGGCGTTCGATAAAAATACCGCGATTGGTGCGCTCCGCCTGGGTATAGCTGTTGTCGGGCTTCTCGGTCTTCTTTAGCAGGTCCTGCAAGATTTTTTCTGCGTCATCGTAACGCGCCTGCGCTTCATAAATGACCGCGATGTTGTAAGGAATCTCGAGGGCGTCGGGCACCATGGCCTGCGCCTTTTTCAGGTTGCCGAGAGCCTCATCCAACTTTCCCTGACGGCGGTAGATTTCGGAGATGCGCAGGTAGGTTTGCGCATCTTCGGGATTGGCATCGGCAATCACTTTGTACTGCTGGAGAGCGGCGTCGATCTGGCCATCGTTCAACAGATTTTCTGCCAGGCCACGAATGGAATCGAGATTGTCGCGGTCGAGTTCGATGGCGTGCTTATAAGCGTCGATCGCGCTCTTATACTCCTTGCGTTGTTCGTAAGTCGCGCCCAGCGCGGCATAAAGCTTGGCCGAACGGGTGCCGTCAGGCACGGAACTGAGTACCTGCAAGGCCTTTGTTGTATCGCCCTCATCGGTGTAAAGCAGAGAGAGCGTAGTGACCGCTTCTTCCGAGCCGGGATCGAGCTTCACCGCGGTCTTCAGCTCTTCTTCCGCCTTCTGCAAATCGTTATCCAGACGATAGAGCCGGCCGAGCAGCAGGTGATCGTCGACGTTGTCGGGCTCGATCTTGACGATCTGCTCGTACTGTTCGATGGCCAGCTTGAGCATGTTTTCCGAGCCGGTGCCACCGCCGGCCATGTCGCCGAGCGAGCGCAGATAAATGCGCCCCAGCAGCTTGTGGGCTTCCAGGTTGTTGGGATCGCGCTTGAGAATATCCTGCGCTTCCAGGACGGCATCGCGGATGCGCCCGGTTTTAACGTAAAGTTCCGCCAGCGCCGAGGTCAGGAATTCCGAAGAAGGATCGGCCTCAATTGCCAGCCGGTATTCCTCCAACGCCTTATTGGCCAGCTCGCTGCGGCCATAAATCGTGATCTGCTCTTCGTACATATGCGCGAGCGCGTAATGATAGTAGGCGGCCGCGCGGTCAACCTTATGCGGCGAAGAGGGAGCGGCGTTCGGCGCAGCGGCAGGGCCTGCTGGTTTGGCCTCGGGCGTTGCCTGGCTGGAGTTGGACTGCGCGGCAGCGGCCACTGCCAGAATCGAAACCATTAAAAGGGAACGAAAAATTCTATTCATGCCTTACCTGATGACGTCGGAATCAATCTTGTTCGACGATATTTTCTTCAGAACGACTTGGTTAGAGCCGCTTGCACTTCCTAAGTGCCATACCGGTTGGATGCAAAGCCGCCGGGGGATGGTGTCTTAATTCTAACCCGGCGCTTGGGTTATTTGGGAAAAACCCTGGAACAATTGAGATCGCAAAAAGACGAAGGTACAAGGACTGCTGAGACTTCATAGCGGAATGTCAAGATCGGTAAAGGATTGTCATTCCGAGCGCGGCTTTTGCGAAGCGAGGGATCTGGGCGAGCCGCGCGAAGTGGCGCGTTCTGTGCGCCACAAAAAGCGCGCGTTTGGCTCTCTTCCTTGCAGGCTGACCCGCTGCAAACAACGGGCGCTAGTCAGTGCCGGAAGTGCCTTACTCCCGTAAACAACATCGTCATCCCGAGCCTGTCGGCCGCTTCGATGACTTCGGCATCGCGCTGCGAGCCTCCAGGTTGGATGACGGCGGTGGCTCCAGCTTTCGCGATCTCTTCTATGCCGTCGGGAAAAGGGAAAAACGCATCGGAGGCGGCGACCGTTCCCTTCAGCGGAAGTTGCGCTTTCAGCGCGCCGAACTTGGCCGAATCGACGCGGCTCATCTGGCCGGCGCCGACGCCTACGGTTTGCCCATCGCGCGCGTAAACGATCGCGTTGGATTTCACGTGCTTGCATACCTTCCAGGCGAACAATAGGGCGCGAGTTTCTTCTGGCGTGGGCGGGCGTTTGCTGACGACTTTCAGGTCGGCATCTTGCAGGCTGCGAGTGTCGGCATCTTGCACAAGAATGCCGCCCGAGACGTTTTTCAAAATCCATTTTTGCGGCGCTGCCTTGACTTCGACCAGGCGCAAATTCTTCTTGCTAGCGAATTTCGCCTTCGCCGCATCATCGAATGACGGGGCCGCGATTACTTCGAGAAACAGCTTGTGCATTTCTTCGGCGGCTTCGAGGTCGATGGGCCGGTTAACACCTATCACGCCGCCAAAGGCGGAAACAGGGTCGCATTCGAGCGCACGCTTGTAGGCCTCGGCCAGCGTTTTGCCAGTGGCTGCGCCGCAGGGATTGGTGTGCTTGATGATGGCGCAGAAGGCGGCGGCATCAAATTCCCGCGCCAGATCCCAGGCGGCTGCGAGGTCGACGATGTTGTTGTAAGAAAGTTCTTTGCCCTGAAGCTGCCGCGCGTTGGCCACGCCCAGCCCCGAGCCGTCGGAATACATGGCGGCTTTCTGGTGCGGGTTCTCGCCATAGCGCAGGTCGAGCGTCTTACTGAATGACAAACGAAGGACCGGCGGAAACTTTCCAGGCGATGTGGGGCCAGCCGCCTCCGGCTGTCCGGGGGAGCGAAGCTCCGCAGCGTTCTGGGCCGCCTTAATGTTACTGATGTCCGGGATTCCTTCCAGCGTGGAGGCAATTGCCGAATCGTATGCGGCGGTTGTAGCAAAAGCTTTCTGAGCCAGCCGCCATTTGGTTTCGAGCGAGAGGGAACCGTTCGAACTTTTCAGTTCTTCCGCGATTGCGTTGTAATCAGCGGGCGAAGTGACGACGGCTACGTCGTGAAAATTCTTGGCGGCAGATCGAATCATGGAGGGTCCGCCGATGTCGATGTTCTCGATCAGTTCTTCGAAGCTTACATCGGCTTTCGCGGCGGTTTTTTCAAACGCGTAAAGATTCACCACGACCATGTCGATCGGCTGAATGCCGTGCTCGGCGACGGCGGCAGCGTGTTTGGGATCGTCGCGGCGATGCAGGATGCCGCCGTGAACTTTGGGATGCAGCGTCTTGACGCGCCCATCGAGCATTTCAGGAAAGCCAGTGAGTTCCGAGATGTCTTTGACGGTGATGCCGGAGCCGCGCAGCAGCTTGGCCGTGCCTCCGGTCGAGATGAGCTCGATGCCGAGGTTGGAGAGTTGTCGGGCGAAGTCGGCGAGGCCGGTTTTGTCGGTGACGCTGAGGATGGCTCGCTGGATCTTGGCGCTGGAGGACATGGGGCCTTAGGTACGAAGATGAGTCCGGGGCGACCGACGATTCTATCAGCAACCGTCGGGGTCGGAGGCGAATGGAGTACGGTTATTTTTCCAGGAATTAAGGATTGCGAACGGCGGATAAATCGGTCAAAAGCGTCTTACGTCTTCGCCTTGGCCTTTAGCTTCACTTGCCCCTCGGCCACTTCGACCGAGAACTCGACATCCTGGCAGCCGTACTGTTTGCGGATTTCCTGGGTCTTTTTCTGCACGAATGTCGAGAACGAATCCAGGCTGCCGGAGACATTCTCTCCGGCTTTCTTTTTGGCCGCGACCAGTGTGTTGTAGAGGCGCTCGAGTTGTTCGCGGCTGGCTTCGCTTTCGTGCATGGTGAAGGGCTGGGGAGTGGCATGTCCCGATGCGGCGGCTGCCGCGGCCTTGCTCACGCCATAAACCGGATGCTGCGGCTTGTGATCTTCCTCCGAAGTGCGAATCCCTTGAATCGACAAAATCGCGTCCTGCGGGCGGCGGTAGCCTTCTTCGCGAATGCGCGACTTCTTGCGCCACAAAT
>JASIKQ010000262.1 GCA_030049565.1 Candidatus Sulfotelmatobacter sp. | reverse complement strand
GTGATTGTCGCCGACGATGACGGAGTTGTCGTCGTGAAGCGGACAGCAGCGCGTGAGGTGGCTGCGGGAGCCGAGCAACGGGCTGACAAAGAAGATGCAAACCGCGAGCGGCTAGCGCGTGGTGAGCTAGGGCTTGACATTTACGGCTTGCGCAAGAAGATTGCCGACCTGGGAATTAAATATATCTGAGAGTCCTGCCGCAATGTCGCGAAGCTCGCAAACCGCCATCTCTTGCACGCTGATGCGCGGTGGCACGTCGAAAGGACCTTTCTTTCTGGCCAGCGATCTGCCCAGCGACATCCAGACGCGAGACCGCGTGTTGCTGGCTGCCATGGGCTCTCCCGATCCCCGGCAAATCGATGGCGTCGGCGGCGCCGATCCTCTAACCAGTAAAGTCGCAATCGTATCCCGTTCTTCGCGCCCGGGAATCGATGTCGATTATCTCTTTGCTCAGGTTTCTGTGGACCGTCCGCTTGTGGACGTGACTCCGACTTGCGGAAACATGCTGGCCGGCGTTGGCCCCTTCGCCATCGAGCGCGGCCTCGCTCGTGCCAAAGACCCGATCACTCCCGTCACAATTTATTTGGTGAACACTGGAACGGTGGCCGTCGCCCACGTTCCTACACCGCACGGCCAAGTGACCTACGGAGGGGAATCATCGATCGCCGGAGTTCCGGGCACGGCCGCCTCGATCCGCATCGATTTGCGCGATACCGCCGGTTCCGTTTGCGGCGATCTGTTGCCGACCGGCGACGTGCTCGACCAGATCGACGGTATCGACGCAACACTGATTGACAACGGCATGCCGATGGTTGTGCTCCGCGCTGCGGATCTTGGGAAATCCGGCTACGAATCTCCTGCCGAGCTGAACTCCGATCAGCAACTCAAAACCCGCCTGGAAGCGATCCGTATTCTGGCGGGCGAGCGCATGGGCCTCGGCGACGTGCGTTCGAAAGTGGTTCCGAAGATGACGTTGATCGCGCCGCCGCAATCCGGTGGGGACGTCATGACGCGCACTTTCATTCCGCACAAATGTCATTCGGCCATAGGGGTTTTGATGGCAGTGACGGTGGGCACGGCTTGCATTCTTCCCGGCTCCGCCGCGCGCGGCATCGTGAACTCGCATGACGGGCCGGTGCAACGGCTCTCGATTGAGCATCCCAGCGGCGAATTTTCGGTTGAGTTTCAGCTAGAAAATAGTAGCGGCGGGCTGAGGGTGATCCGTTCGAGCCTGATTCGAACGGCACGCGCGCTTTTTCGAGGCGAGCTACTAGTACCGGCAAGCGTTTGGGACGGAAAGAATTCTCTCTCAACCGCGGTTGTTCCCCAAGCCACGTAACATGCAGAGTACGAATCCTATTCATCGTGTGGCCATCATCGGCTTTGGAGAAGCGGGCGGCATTTTCGCGAAGGATTTCGCCGCGAAGGGAATGAATGTCCGTGTTTTTGACATCCTCTTCCATTCCAAGCGACGACGAGAGATGCTCAATAAGGCCCAAACCTGCGGAGTAACCGGCGCACGCAATTTAAGAGATTGCCTGCACAAAGCAGAACTCGTGATTTCCGCGGTAACGGCCTCATCTGCTTTGGACGTGGCGAAAGAAGCTGGAGCGAACCTGAGCGATAGGCAGATCTTTGTCGACATCAATTCGGTCTCGCCTGAAACCAAGCGCAAGGCTGCCGGCTACGTCGAACGTAGAAAGGCGCGATTCGTTGAGGCGGCTGTGATGTCTGCGGTCCCCAAACAACGATTGCAAGTTCCAATGCTGCTGGGCGGGCCGCATGCTTTTGAGACCGCCGAGTGTCTACAGAAGATCGGAATGAACGCGATGCCGTTAAGTGAGCAACTCGGCGTCGTGTCGGCAGTCAAGATGTGCCGCAGCGTGGTCATCAAAGGCCTGGAAGCGCTGGTCATCGAGTCTCTTTTTGCAGCGCGAAGGTATGGAGCAGAAAACAAGGTGCTGGAGTCTCTGGCCGCGAGTCTTCCGGGCATGGGCTGGGAGAATCATCTGCCGGATTACTTGATCAGCCGCGTAGCCAAACATGGCTATCGGCGAGCGGTAGAAATGCGCGAGGTAGCGCAAACACTACAGCATGTTGGCATCCCACCCATTATGGCGCGGGCGACGGCTGAACGTCAGCAGCAACTCGTCGGCGAAATGACCAAGCGGAAACTTGGGTTCGTTTGCACCGAGCAGTTCTCCTGGCGCTCTCTCAGTGATGCGTTAGTCCGCCCGACACGCCGCTCCGGGCGCAGCAAGTGAACCTCGCAGCTACGAATGGCAATATACGTGACTCGTTCGACTGATGTTGTGCGGCTCACACTCGAAGACTCGTTTTAATTAACGGTCGGGAGCCGAGATTTCTGAAACTGGTCCAACCGATCGTAAACCACCACGCGAAAAATTGATGCTTGTCTTCGACAACTGTGCATGTTCGACCATGAGGGCGGCCACGCGTGAGCTCTCGCCGTTTTCCAGCGCCTGAACGATTGTGTGATGCTGGCGGTGCCCGTAGAGCAGGTGGTCGTACATGCGCGGCAGGTCGATTTTGTCGAATGCAATCGCGTGCGCTGCCGCGAACGGGATTCGTCCGTTGCGCTCGACGGCCTCGGCGACCACTTTGCTGCCCGCTCCTTCGACAATCAGCGAATGGAATTGCTTATTCATGTCGCCGTAACGGGCTTCGTCGGGTAGGACCAAATACCCCTTGGCAAAGATCTCGTCCCCCTCGCGCAGACACTCACGCAGTGAGTGAATAAGGCGGCGAGGCGGTCCCTGTTCCGCCAGGATGCGGGCTGCAAGGCTCTCCAGCGCGCCACGGACATCAATCGCATCCATGATTTCCTGCGACGTAAATGCTCTTACGACAAAACCGCGAGTATCGAGCTGGGTCAGTACTCCTTCCTGCGCGAGGATGGGTAGCGCTTCACGCACCGGGGTCCGGGAAACTCCGAGCTTGGCCGCAAGTTCGACTTCTCTCACTCGGTCTCCCGGAGGCAGTTCCCCCTGCAGAATCATTTCGCGTATTCTGAAGATTACCCGTGAATTCTTGCCAGCCATTTGTATGCAACCTGGATCCGCCTGCAATTCGAGGCCAAATCCGTGCACATTTTACTATGCCGCCTTCAGGTTTCCAGTAAGAAACCGTCCAGCGAATGCATACAAGATTATGCAAACTCCAATGATCCTCGCTGAAGATCCAATGCACCCAATACCGGCTACATCAACCGACAAAACGCTCAATACCGAGGGCAGACCCTCTTTGCTTTTAAGATTCGGGCTCTAGGATCGCAGCCAACCCCGGCTTGACTGTATACATAGGGTTCATTGAGAATCCAATCGTTTCGTAGGGCGTATGCATCTGCTGCTGCACGAAAAGCAGCGGCGGAGTGCTACGCAGGCGAATGGAGTCTCCATCATGACAGCGCGGAAGCAGTATAAAAGCCTGCAAGATCTGCTGCAGGAAGCTGGGAATCCGGTGACCTTGCTGCGCAATTCCCAGACGGGGCCTTATGTGTATCCGGTAGTTCCCAGTGAATTCTCCAACTGGAGAGATGAGCAAATCGCCTGGCAGCAAACCTGCGTTCTGTACAACCAGTCCTATCACATGACCGATATGTACGTGCGCGGTCGCGATGCCCTGAGGTTTCTTTCGGGTTTGGGTGTGAACAGCTTCCAGGGTTTCGAGCCAAATAAAGCGAAGCAGTTTGTTGCATGCAATTATGACGGATATGTGATCGGCGATGTCATTTTGTTTTATCTCGAAAAAGATCTGTTCAACATCGTTGGACGACCATCGGTCCACAACTGGGTTCAGTATCATGCCGAGGCCGGCCGCTATGATGTGCAACTGGAACGCGACGAAAGGTCAGTGGCCAGGCCGGGGCCAATCGTGCGAAAGGCCTACCGTTATCAGGTTCAGGGCCCCAATGCGATGAAGGTCATCGAAAGGGTGACGGGCAAGCCTGCACCTGAGATCAAATTCTTCCACATGACGACCGTTTCAATTGCCGGACACAAGGTTCGCGCTTTTCGCCATGGAATGGCAGGACAACCTGGTTTGGAATTGTTTGGTCCTTGGAGCGAGGGCGAAGAAGTCAAAGCGGCAATTGTTGAAGCAGGAAAAGAATTTGGCCTTCGACAGGTCGGCGCAAGAGCCTATTCGTCCAACACGCTCGAATCGGGCTGGATTCCCTCGCCCCTGCCGGCGGTCTACTCCGGAGAAAAGATGAAACCCTACCGGCAATGGCTGCCCGCCAATGGTTATGAGGCGATGGCCTCACTCGGCGGCAGCTTTTATTCCGACAAGATCGATGACTATTACCTCACGCCCTACGATCTGGGATACGGGCCGATCATCAAGTTTGATCACGATTTCATGGGACGAGAAGCACTAGAAAAAATGGCAAACAAGCCACATCGAAAGAAAGTAACGCTGGCGCTCGACAACGTGGACGTAACGCACGCCATCAGTACGATGTTTGAGAAGAAAAACCGGGCGAAGTATTTTGACTTTCCCTCAGCGGTGTACTGCACTCTGCCTTACGACAAGGTGATGCTCGCCGGAAAAATTATTGGGATTTCGACCTGGTGTGGCTACAGCGCCAACGAAGGCAAGATGCTCACGCTGGCGATGCTGGATGAAGAGCACAGCGATCCCGGCACCGAGGTTGCATTCGTCTGGGGAGAAGAGGCGGGAGGGTCGTCGAAACCTACCGTCGAGCGCCATGTGCAGACTGAGATGCGCGCGATCGTCAGCCCTGTCCCTTATTCCGAAGTTGCCCGCACCTCATACGCGCAAGGCTGGCGTACCGCTCAGAAGTGAGTCGCTGTTGCATCTAGGTAGCCCGGGCATTATCAAATCGATTCAGCAGAGGTGACGGATGTCGACCTATGTTCTGGTCCATGGCGCGTGGCGAGGCGGCTGGATATGGAAGCGGGTCCGCAGGGAGCTGCAGGCACGCGGCCATGAGGTCTTCACGCCCACTTTGACCGGATTAGGCGAGCGCAGCCACTTACTCACGCCTCAAGTCAATCTTGAAACGCATATCACCGATGTCATGAACCTCATTCACTGGGAAGATCTCACCGACTTCGTGTTGTGCGGCCATTCGTATGGCGGGTGTGTCGTGAGTTGCGTGGCCGACCGCATTCCAGAAAAGGTAAGCGCCCTTGTGTATCTCGACGCATTTGTTCCGGAGAACGGTCAGAGTCTTCACGACACACTTTCGCCCGAAGCCCGCAGCGAGCAGATTGAGGCTGCAAGAAAAGTTGGGGACGGTTGGAAGACACCGCCGATTCCTCCCGAGGTATTCAATGTCAATGCTGGCGACCGCAATTGGCTTGAGCGGCAATCCACACCGCATCCTCTCGCGTGCTTTCAACAGCCCTTGCGTCTAACCGGAGCGATCAACGGGATCGGAGACATCACTTATATCCTGGCGACCGGCTGGAGTCCCTCACCCTTTCCGCAGTTTTTCGACGCAGCAAAAGCTAAGGGCTGGAAGACGCTCACCATGCCGTGCGGTCACGATGTGATGCTGGATCAGTCGGAAGAGCTCACGCAAGAACTGCTGACAATCGCAGAACGGACTCGGGCCCAGGACAGTAGGCGCAACTAGTCTTGAGAGAGCCACACGGCTTCAACTCTGCTGAAGGCGTCTGATTTGGGGGGGTGCCACGCTTCCAGCGCTGCGAAAGGCTGAGGCGCGCTCCCATTCCACTTACCAAACTTCCAGCTGCACTCACGCCGCCAGCCCGAACAAGCGCATGGCATTTTCCTTCAGGATCAGCGGGCGCACTTCATCGCGGATAGTGATCTTCTGGAAATCGGCCAGCCATCGGTCTGGTGAAATCAATGGATAATCCGAGCCGAATAGCACCTTGTGTTTGAGGAGGGTGTTCGCATACTGCACAAGGATCGGCGGGAAATACTTCGGCGACCAGCCCGACAGATCAATGTACACCTGCGGCTTGTGCAGACACACGGAGATGGCTTCGTCCTGCCAGGGAAATGACGGGTGCGCCATGATGATGGGGATGTCGGGAAAGTCCACCGCCACATCGTCAATGTCCATCGGGTTGCCGTACTTCAAGTGAACGCCGCCGCCCCCGCGCAGTCCCGCGCCGATTCCGCTGTGGCCGGTATGAAAAATCACGGGCAGCTTCGCTTCGTTGATCACTTCGTAAAAGGGATACGCCAGCTTGTCATTGGCGTGGAACTGTTGCACCGGAGGATGCAGTTTAAAACCGTGAATGCCGCCTGCCGCGATTAGCCGTTTGGCTTCTTCCACTGCCGCTTTGCCACGCATCGGGTCCACGCTGGCGAAGGCGAGCATAATATCGGAGTTTTCAGCGGCGAAGGCCGCAACCTCGTCATTGGGGATTTGCGTACGCCCGGTTAATCGCTCGTCCACGCTGAAAATCACGCAGCCGATCTTGCGCGAGCGGTAGTACTCTGCCAGTGCAGCGCGATTGCGGTCCACGCCGGAATTCCCAAAGTATTGTTTGACGGCTTGGTTGGCCGCATTGTTGCGCTCATCATTCTCAAGGTGAACATGCACATCAATGGCAATTAAGTCCCGAGCATTCATGCCTTCATCTCGTTCATTTCTTTGTCCCGCGGAGTTGGCTGCAACGCCGGCTGTAATCCCGCGTCTTCCAGTTCCTTCTGTGCAATGTGAAACGCCGTATTGGCTGCAGGTACGCCGGCATAAATGGCGGTCTGCAGCAGCATTTCCTTGAGATCGCACGGTTCCAACTCGTGCTGCAATCCCGAGCGCAGGTGCATCGCAAACTCTTCCCATCGCCCAAGTGCGGCCATGGTTGCGAGCACCAGCAATCGCCGCGTCCGGACATCCAATTGCGGACGCGTCCAGATAGTGGCCCACGCGTAACGCGTGATCAAATCCTGAAATTCGCGGTTGAACTCGTTGGTCGCGGCGATGGCTCGATCAACGTAGTCATCGCCCAAGATTGCGCGACGCATTGCAAATCCTGCCTCTGGACGCTGAGCCCCATCCGGCTTGGCCAGCAGAAATTCGAGCAAGCCGGCAAGAAATGAACGGGGCCGCTCTAGGTTTGAAAGGTGGGCTGCCGGCAGTTGCAGCGAACGCGCGTTCGGGATTTGCCCGGCCAGGATTTCGCCATTACCAGCCCAGGGAGTGGAAACATCGCGATCGGCTGAAATGACGAGTGTGGGAACACGAATGTTCCGCAGAGTCTCTCGTGAATCGAAGTCGCGCAGCGCGGCACAACATCCGATATATCCGACGGGATCAGTGCCCAACAAGAGCAAATTGACCGTGCTGGCGTAGGCATTGGAGGTGGCTAGAGTTTGCGGCGAGAAAAATCGCTGCATCGCCATATCCACAACTGCAGCCATTCCTCCCTCACTCACCATTTTGATTCGTGTTTCCCAGTTGCTGCGCTCCCCAAATTTTGGCGAGGTGTTGGCCAGAACCAAACTGGTAAGGCGGTCGGCGGCGTTCAGGCCGAGCCACTGACCGATAGCGCCTCCTAGCGAAAGACCACAAAAAGCAAAGTTGCGAATGCCCAGCGAATCGGCCAGCCTGAGCACATCCGTTCCGAGCAGTTCGATCGAGTATTCACTCTTGGTTACTTCCGAAGCGCCGTGGCCGCGCGTGTCGTATCGCAATACCTGAAAATGAGAAAGCAGATCCGGAACTTGCGGCCCCCACGTCGCGTGGTCCGTGCCAATCGAATGGGATAGAATCAGTACCGGCTTCTCGCGCACTCCCTCGAGCCTGTAGAACAGCTGGGCGTTGTTGCAATGGGCGAATGGCAAATTTTATTTCTCTCCCTTGTCAGAGCTGACGCTATGCAGCAAAGACTGACGGAACGCCTCGGCCGATCCGAGGTACTGTTCCGGAATCTCGAGTTGGTCAAGCACAGAACGATTCAGGCGCGAGCTGACTTCCGGCAATTCTGCCAACACTGTCACGAGATCCTTGTTTTGCTTAATGCTCTTTTGTATTGCGTCTTCCAGGAGCGTGTGAGCAACGTCCCGGCCTAACTCGGCGGCCAGGAGCATCATCGCTCGCTCGGCGAAGATCAGGCCCCTAGTGTTGGCAATGTTTTGCCGCATGCGCGGCGCGTCCACCGAAAGCCTCTCCGCAACCTCCGCCATCGACGATGCCGCCGCCCCCGTCGACTGCAGGATGGACGCCATCGTCGGCCACTCCGATTGCCAGCCACCGACGGCGCGTTCGTGCTCCTGCACCATGGCGGAAAGAAAACTTGCCACCAACCCGGGAACTCGCTCGGCCGCGGCGAGAGTCAGCGCGCAAGCGATTGGATTTTTTTTGTGGGGCATGGCGGAAGACCCGCCTCTGCCCTCGCCGCCCGGTTCGGCAACTTCGGCCACTTCGCCCTGCATCAGCAAGCTGATGTCGCGCGCCATCTTTCCCAGCGAACCGGTCAGCACTCCGCAGCAGCAGACCAGATTGGCCAAGCGATCTCGCTGCGCATGCCAAGGAGCGTCGGGGCAGCTCAA
>JASIKQ010000261.1 GCA_030049565.1 Candidatus Sulfotelmatobacter sp. | reverse complement strand
TCTGCGGCGATCACCACTCTCCCATTCAAGGTCCTCGCGGCCTTACGGTGACGCTTCGGTTGCAGGTCTGACTAATCTCCTTCACGAGGTCCTATGGCCTCACACGAAATATGCAGCCCGTAACCTGCCTGCTCCACAGCTCCTGCCATGGAGCGTATCGCCTCAGAAGCTTGATGAACTATTCATGCCATCTCCTTTGGAGGAATGGTCCAGTAATCAGCGAGATCGAAGCTCCGCCAAATTGGGGCGAAGGCTCAGAGTTTGCGCTTCGCTCTTTTATTCGTCTCTATTCAGGTAGTCTCAAGCCGGCCGAAAACATTACAAGAGATGATCTGCGTGAGGACGCTGACCGGGCCAACAAAAGGGAGGAGATCCTCAGTCGTCCTGTGTTTGCGCCGGGCCCTGGATGCACCGTAATAATGCGTCCGCCGCGCGGGGACACGCCCGGACCTAGGGAAACCCTCCCGAAATGATCGCGCTATAATTTCTCTTAGCGTCGCTGCCTCGCCGGAAAGCTCTTTTATGTCCCTCGCCTTGCTGGTCAATGGTATCGAGCATAAAGTTGACGCCGCTCCCGACCAGAGCCTGCTCTCTGTCCTCCGCGACAACCTCAACCTGACCGGAACCAAATACGGCTGCGGCGAAGGCCAATGCGGCGCCTGTACTGTGCTGCTTAACGGCAGGCCGATGCGCTCGTGCCGCACGCTTGCCAGTTCTGCGGCTGGCAAATCCATCACCACTATCGAGGGACTGGAACAGAACGGCCGCCTGCATCCCGTACAGGAAGCGTTCCTCAAAGTCGAAGCCTTCGAGTGCGGATACTGCACCTCGGGCATGATCATGTCAGCCGTGGCGCTGCTTAAACAGAATCCATCCCCCAGCGAAAGCGAAGTTCGCGAGTTCATGAAGGGCAATGTCTGCCGCTGCTGCACCTATCCGAGAATTCTGCAAGCGGTGAGGGTGGCTTCGACTAGAGCCGTGGAAAGATCCGTGGAGCAGGCAAGATGAGCGGAAATACGCACACTCTTGATCTGGACGTCGCGCAGGCGCTCGCGCTCGAGAACGCGCAGCAAGGCTCGACGCTAAAGCTTGACTATCGCTTCGAGTTGCAGCGTCGGGAATTCTTCAAGTTGCTCGGGGGCGGATTGCTGGTAGGCGTGTGCGTTTCTTCTCTTGCTCAGGAGTCCGGACGAAAAGGCCGCCCGAGCGAAGAGAATCTGCCCACTTCGCTCGCGGCCTGGCTGCACGTTGCCGAAGACGGTAAGATTACGGTTTATACCGGCAAAGTTGAAGTCGGACAGAACATTCGCACGTCACTCAGCCAGCAGATTGCAGAAGAACTGCGCGTGCCGATGCAATCAATTCAGTTGGTGATGGGCGATACCGCTTTGTGCCCGTTCGATATGGGCACCTTCGGCAGCCGCACCACGCCAGTCATGGGTCCGCGGCTGCGCAATGTCGCTGCAACGGCACGTGAGCAACTCATTACCCTCGCCGCACGGCGCTGGCAGGTTTCGCGCGACGCGCTGGTCGCCGCTGACGGCAAAGTCACCGACCCGCGAAGCAGGAAGTCGATTTCCTACGGCGAACTCAGCCGGGGCCAGGAATTGGTAACGGTTATTCCTGACGATCCACCGCTGGAGCTTCCGAAGGACTGGCGGATCGCTGGAACGGCTGCTCCCAAAGTCGACGGGCGCGCTTTCGTTACCGGAGAGCACAAATACACGCCCGACATGAAGCGTCCGGGTATGTTGGTAGGCAAGGTCGTGCGGCCGAGCGCTTTCAAGGCCTCGCTCGTATCGGTTGATAGTGCCGAGGCCGAAAAAATGCCCGGCGTCACCGTCGTCCGCGACGGTAACTTTGTCGGCGTGGTCGCCCCCGACGAGCCGGGCGCAATGCGCGCAGTAAAAGCGATTCGCGCTGAGTGGAAGGCCCCGCAGCAATCATCCGACGCAACTTTGTTCTCCGACTTGCGCAAACCCACCTCCGAGCCGGGAGAGACCTATGGAATGAATCCCAGCCATGTGGCCGGTTCGGTAGAGCAGGGCTTTGCCAGCGCGGATAAAACGTTGTCGCAAACCTACACGGTCGCCTACATCGCCCATGCTCCTTTGGAGCCGCGCGCCGCTTTGGCCGAGTGGAACAATGGCAAGCTTACAGTGTGGACTGGCACCCAGCGCCCCTTCGCGGTGCGCGACGATCTGGCGGAGACGTTTCATGTTTCACCCGACAACGTGAGAGTGATCGTACCTGACACCGGCTCGGCCTATGGCGGGAAGCACGTCGGCGACGCTGCCGTGGAGGCCGCGCGCCTGGCCAAGGCCGCGGGCAAGCCGGTTCGAGTTGTCTGGACTCGCGAGGAAGAATTCACCTGGGCATACTTTCGCCCGGCAGGCGTGATCGACGTAAAGAGCGGCGTGCGCAAAGACGGCACCGTGGTCGCGTGGCGGTTCGATAACTACAACTCCGGGCCTTCGGCGATTCGCACTCCGTATAACATCGCCAACCAGAAGATCGAATTTCACGCCTCGGATTCGCCTTTGCGGCAGGGCTCTTACCGCGGTCTGGCCGCTACTGCCAATCACTTTGCCCGCGAAACCCACATGGATGAACTCGCACATGCCGTCGGTATGGATCCGCTCGAGTTCCGGTTAAAGAATTTGCAGGATTCGCGCCTGGCGGCGGTTTTTCAGGCGGCAGCGGAAAAATTCGGCTGGGGCCGCGAGAAGAGTTTCCCTGCTCGCGGCTTTGGCATCGCCGGGGGCGTCGAGAAAGGAGGCTACATCGCTACCTGCGCGAAAGTGGAGATTGATCCCACCAGCCGCGATGTCGCGGTCAGGCGAATCGTCGCGGCATTCGAATGCGGAGCCATCGTCAACCCTGATGGGCTACGCAACCAGGTTGCCGGCGCGGCTGCGCAGGGACTGGGCGGCGGATTGTTTGAGGCAATCGAATTCAGCAATGGCAAGATTACCAATGCCCATTTCGCCGACTATCGCGTGCCGCGCTTTTCTGACATGCCGAAGATTGAAGTGGTATTGCTCGACCGCAAAGACCTGCCTCCCGCCGGTGCAGGCGAGACGCCGATTGTGGGGACAGCCCCCGCTGTTGGCAACGCAATCTTTGCGGCAACGAGAATTCGACTACGCTCAATGCCGCTGGTTCCGCGCGGATTGCAAAAGGCGGGCTGAACCAATCACCTCTGGCCAGGGGGAAGAGCACCGCTAAAAGTTCCTAGTGATTCTTCTTGGCTTTCAAACTGATCGCCACCTTCATCACCGCACCATCCACGGGATTGACCTCGAACACTGCCTTGCTGATGTAACGGGCACTGACCTGGCGGTATTTGAAAACGCTATAACGATCGAAAATGTCGGTGTCGTAGGGCTGGCCGTACTTGGCCTGAACGTCCACAGCGCGGTAAGTATGGTCGGCGAACTGGAGAACGACATAGGCATCTTGCCGGTTCTCGCTTCGAAGCGCGGAAATTTGAGTAAAAGGAAAAGACTGGCGCTCGAATGGGTAATCGATCACCGCGCATTTGTTCTGATGTAGAAGGCCTTCCTTGACGATTCCGTCGATCCTTCTGGTCACTTCGCCGTCGAGCGTGAAGCCGTCCTGACTGGAATCGCACCGGCTGTTGCCGGGTTTGCACTCAGCGCGAACGTCATTGGCGACGTAGGCACGCAGGACCTGGGAGTTCTCAAGCATAATCTTGAGGCCTTCTTCTGCGGGCAGCGCGGAGGCGTCGAATAAAGCGGGCGCCATCTCGCGCCAGTCGAAGTCATCGGCGGAAAACGCGGCGCTGGCGGCGGGGGGATTGCCGGGGCTCGAGGCGCTGGACGGCAGTCCCGAGAGCGTGAGCGACAAGCCAAGCAGAAAGAGGAACATTGCCGGTTTCATAGCTGTGACCGAGAGTGCGATCATAGTTCACCGGAAGCAGAACCGCCAGCTGTAGTTCAAAAAAGCTACCTGCCCAAAGGAATAAGCGCGAACTCGCTCTTGCTCAGCGGCCGCTCAGTGGCGGCGTAGACTGCGGTGGCTTGCGCGCGTGCATCGCCTGCTCGCAGCTGTATGCAATTCTCAACAACTGGGGCTCGCTGAACGGCTGGCCAAGAAACTCAATCCCGACCGGCACGCCGATGGGCGCGTTCTCCGTCGGCGTGGAAAATCCGGCCGGAACCGTGATCGCCGGGAAGCCTGTCAATGATGCCAGAATGCCGTTGCGCTCGGCCTGGTTCATGTCGCCGATCATCACCGGCAGTCGCTTCTGATGCGGATATACCAGCGCCACCACGTTGTTCTTCGCCATGGCGTTCGCCAGCCGCACCCGCAGGTCATCGATCTTGACGCGCCGATCCTTGTAGTCCGCTTCGTTCAGACCGTCCTCGTAGCTTTGCGCCGAAGCCAGGAACTTCTCCAGCGAAGGTTTGTGGTAGTTGCCGGTGGCGATGAGCTCGGCCAGCGAGTGCACCGGAGGGTTGGGCTGGGTTTTGAGATAGTCGTTGAGATCGAATTT
>JASIKQ010000260.1 GCA_030049565.1 Candidatus Sulfotelmatobacter sp. | reverse complement strand
GAAGACATCGCCGCCACGAACATTCTCCTGAATCTGCACATAGGCTTCGCCATCGGCGAAGCGGATTACCTGCGCCTGCCCGCGCTGCATCCCCAGAAACTGGCAGACCTCATCGGCCAGCGGCTCGTTCGCAGTTCCGCTGAAGATCTTGAACTTTTCATCCACGCGTGGCCGCGACTTACGTTCCGGCTTTTCTTCCGGCACGTGCTCGGCTTTCTTCTCGATCTTCTCAGCCTTCTCGGCTTTGTCGGTGACTAGAGTAGCCATGTTAGCTCTCAGCTGTCAGCTTTCAGCTGTCAGTCAAACCTGCTCGCAACAGCCTCAGCGTCCTTACTGAGAGCTGATAGCTGAAGGCTGACAGCTGATCTTCTGGCTGGGCCGCTAGGATTCGAACCTAGACAAAGTGCTCCAAAGGCACTTGACCTACCATTAGTCGACGGCCCAGTAAAAACTATTGTTGATTTCACGATTGTCGATTGAAACCCCAATCAGGGCACAGATCAATTTTCAATCAAAAACCGATAATCAACAATCACAAAATTTCGGCCGACGCTACTGGATGATGCCTTTCCAATACTGCCGGCGCGTAAGCGTGACCGTCGGCTGCGCCTCCCAGCCCTGCTTCCGTAACTTCCCCGCCGCCCGGCGCGCCTCCATTCTTGAAGCGAACAGTCCATACAAACTCGACCCCGAACCCGACAGGGACGCATATTCCGCGCCCGCGCGTTCGAGTGCCTTTTTTACCTCACGCAGTGAGGGATGCTCAGGAAAGACGACTGATTGAAAGTCGTTCTTGATCCCGGCCCGGACAAGCCCGAGAAGTGGATTCTCGCGCCGGCCCCTCAAAAAAGGAGCACCGGAGTAAATCTCGCTCAGCCATGCCGAAACCCCTCGGCCAAGCTCATCCATTTTATCGGAGTCCGTCCGAGGCGTCAATTTTGCCTCCGTCCCTTTAAGCCTCGCTATTTGATCTGGAAATAAGCGAAGCTGGGGCAATCCCCGCGCCTCCGCGAATGTTTTACGAAGCTCCGGAATAAGCCCCTTATCTTCGCGCATCAACCGATCCCACTCCGCAAATGCCTTTGGGGTTGAAATGCCCACGGCCGGAGTCACCACCACACACGCTGTCGCGGGCAAATCCTCGAGCGGATACACTTGTTCGCCGCGACCCAATCCCAACACCGTCCCGCCGAACAGAAATAACGGCAAATCCGAGCCCACTTCGCCCACAATCCGCAACCGCTGCTCTGCGGGCAGAGACTTCTTCACCGCCCGTTCCAGCCCAAGAAGAGCCGCCACGGCATTCGAGGAAGCTCCCCCAAGCCCGCCCTGCACCGGCAAGCGCTTCTCAATCTCGATGACTACCCGACCTTTCGCGCCCAACACCCCCATAGCTTTCTCGACTACGCGATAGCAGGTATTCGACTCGTCGGTCGGAACTTTGGGATCGGAGCACTGAATCTCAATCCCACTGCCGCGCTCCACGTTC
This sequence comes from Candidatus Sulfotelmatobacter sp., assembly GCA_030049565.1. Taxonomy (GTDB): domain Bacteria; phylum Acidobacteriota; class Terriglobia; order Terriglobales; family Acidobacteriaceae; genus Sulfotelmatobacter. Next base: position 2,681 of record JASIKQ010000260.1, on the reverse strand, counting down.
ACCCGTATTACATCATGCAGCCCAATCGTCTGATATATGGTCAATAGCCCGTGAAAGCCGTCCTCCCGCCGCGCCCCGATGCGCAATCCAAGATTAATTTTCGCGAAGGATCGAACACTTTTCGACATGGAGCCTGATTGTAAACACTTGTACCTCGTGCGGGAAGCGCAGCGCCGAAAAACAAACCCTCACGATGGGGAACCCAACTTCCGCTTCCCCCTCTCGATATACCACCTTGGTAATCTCGACCGGCTGCAACAATAAGCGCATTCTAATGTCAGTGATTCCAATCACATGAGCCTGTGACGGTCCTCCCTGCTGGAATCAAGCAAGACCGCAAACACGGGCGCTGATGCCTACACGGGCTCCCTGTACAGCGCCGGCCCGCATATCGGGTGCAAGTCGTTGCCTGCGGAGCAAGACGACCCAAATTCAGCCCGCGTTGTATCGCGATTCGCAAGCGCAGACAACGGGCGGTGGGCTTTCAGGGGTTTTATATGCGGAAGATCATTCGTTTTGGTTTCTTGTTCGTTGTTCTTGCCGCGGTGTCTTTCGTCGCCGCACAAGAGTATAGAGTTATTTCCGTCACCGATGGGGGCACGATCTCCGGCACGGTCAGCTGGTCAGGACCGGCGCCGCACGAACTGGAGTTTCCAGTCACCAAAGACCCTCAAATCTGCGAGCCGGGTGGGAAGAAGACCACCAGCCTCGAGCGCTTGATCGTTGGGCCCGACGGTGGCGTCGCCAACACTATCGTCTACCTCAAGAACATTTCGGCCGGCAAGCCTCTAAATGAGCTCCCCGCGCAGCGCCGGCATCTTGATCAGAGGCATTGCCACTACATCCCGCATATTCTGCTTGTACCAGCAGGTTCGGAGTTATCGATGCAAAGCTCCGATGCTACCCTGCACACCATCCACGTGGATGGCGCCGCCAGCTTTAACCTGCCGTTTCCTTTCACCAATCAGGTCAGTACGCGTACGATGTCAACGCCAGGCCTGGTCAACCTGCGCTGCAACGGCGGCCACGTCTGGATGAACGCCGAAATGATGGTGGTCAGCCATCCTTACTATGCCGTCACCGATGAGAGCGGACATTACGAATTCACCAACGTTCCTCCAGGCACTTATCAGATCGTTGCCTGGCACGAAGGCTGGACACTCGCAGGCAAGGAGCAAGCCTACGACGTGCTAACCGAGAAAGCGGTACAAAGGCCGCTCTTCACCGAACCAAAGACCTGGGAGAAATCAGTCAGGGTGAACGCCAATGCCGGCAGCACGGTGAACTTCGTGATCGGAAACAAGTAGGAGTTGAAATCAGAATCAGATTTGAAGAACCTCGGCTCTAGCCAACGAGGGATCTCAACCCGGGTACTATTATCGCCGCTTATACAGCACCGCAAACTCATACCCGGGATTAGCGGGGAACAATTCCGCCACTTTCCTCAGCCGCTCGGCGAGCGCAGAAGGTGCGAGCAAGGGATAATCCCGCTCCCGCAAATCGTGGTAATCCACGTCCAGATACATCGACAGCAAATAAATCGAAATCGTATCGGCAAACGTGGCCTCAAAATATTCGTTCGTGTAACGCTCGGCGTCTGGACCATTGGCGGTCGCCAGCTTGCGCGCCTCCCAGGCGTCGAGGGAGGTCTCGCCGCGCGCGCCCGCTTCCACCTGCTTCCACGCCAACTCGCTGAACTCGTGCGAAACTCCGGCCAGCTCGACTAAGGCATGGCCGACATTGATATAGAACTCGAAGGCAACCGAAAACTTGTCGTCCATCAGCCGCGTGGAGATAAACACGCACTGCGAATCGCCTAAGTTCAGGTTGCGATGACAGACGGCATTATCACTAAGCGATACGTCATACCGGTCGGCAATCAAAATATCTTCGCCTTGGCTCACCGTCAGCGGAACAAAGTAATAAGCCTTGCGCTTGAGTGCCGAAGCAATCTTGACGGGAACCAAGGCAATCATGCGCTCCAGATCGAGCGAACTGACCGAAATCTCCCCTGCCGCGGCATAGCACACCCCATTTGCCGCCTGAGAAACCGGCGTCGACTGCACCACATCGGCGGGGCTCCGCGTAATCGCTGGCGCTGCCTGCGACATACCTTGATTATTTATACACTACCCGCACGGGGGTAGACATTCGTGGTACGTATTCCGCCGCGACCGAATGGTGTAGGTTAGAAACATGGCGAAGCCCCGTCCACCCCGCTGGTATACCATCCCAGTACGAGTGGCGCTGGTGACTTTCATCTGCACGCTGATTGTATTTGCGGTCAGCCTGCTGCTCGGCATTCTTGGGACGGCGATGGTCGCGGCCATGCGCCACGTCCATCCCCACATGGCTGCGGCCTATCGCCTGATCGCGCTACCAGCGGCTGCCGTCGCCGGATGTATCGTCTTTTTCGTCTCGCTTGCCATGGAAGTCCGGCACTATCGCCAGTCGAAAGCTCTGTCTGAAATCGAAAGGGCAAGTTGAGTGCCTCCCCGAATTGCTATTCCCATGCCGCACTCACTCGACCGGGAATATGCCGAGCGTGCCATCGTTCAATACGAAAGCGCCATCGCCCAGGCCGGGGGCGAGCCCGTCCGCGTACCCCTTGAACAGCCGGAATCCGCGATCAAGAAAATCGCAGCCAGCTGCGATGCTGTGTTGCTGCCCGGCAGCAAGGC
>JASIKQ010000259.1 GCA_030049565.1 Candidatus Sulfotelmatobacter sp. | reverse complement strand
GGGCTCGCACGCGAAAGTTCTTCCGGTCGCTGGCTATGATTTCGATGGTGCGGAAGTGGCCGTCGGCTTTGAAGTCGGCTGGCTTGTAAGAGACATCGTATTGGCTGCGCAGTTCCTGCTGAATCTCGGCGAAATCGTCGGCGACGTCGCGAATCTGAAAAGGGAAAAATGCCCGTCCGCCGGTTGCGTCGGCAATGCGCTCGAGCACCTTGTCGCCGGCTCCTTTGGTGCCGCTGACATTGGTGCTGATGGTGTAGACGATGGCATCGGCGCGCTCGGCCATTTCGATGGCTTCTTCGCGGGTGACGTGGCTCTGGTTATCTTCGCCGTCGCTTAGCAGAACGATGGCGCGGCGGACGGCACCGGTCTGGCTCGTTTTCAAAAGCTTATCGCGGCAAGCGTAGTAGAGCGCGTCGTAGAGCGCCGTGCCGCCGCCGGGACGCAACATGCGGATGCCATGATCGAGGCGCTCGGCATCATCTGTAAAATCCTGAGTGACTTCGGGTGTGACGTCGAAGCCGACGACCATGGCCCGATCGTAGCCGCGCCGCACGGTCTGATTCAGAAATTCGATGGCGGCTTCCTGCTCGAACTTGAAACGGTCACGCACCGAGTTGCTGGCGTCGATCAGCAAGCCGACCTGGAGCGGGAGGTTGGTCTCGGCGTGGAAGCTGCGGATTTCGGCGGCCGGCTTGCTGTCGTCGACGAAGCGGAAGTCATTTTGCTTGAGGTCGGTCACCAGTTTGCCGTGTTTATCGGTCACGGTGAAGACTACGTTCACTTCGTTGATGCCGACGCGAATGCGGGGCACGTCAGGATTTTCAGCCGGATCCCGAGGTTGCTCGGCAGAATCTTGCGCAGGTTTCTGATCCGCCGGCTGGGCCTTAGCTGCGGGCGCGGAGGACTGTGGCGTGGGCTGCGGTGATTGAGAAAAAACGGCCAGCGAGGTTGCCATCGCCAGCAGGACGCTTACCGCGCAGCGGCGGGGAAGATTGCTAAGGAAATTGGCGTGCGTAAGAATGCTCGGACTGCCCCCATCTGTTAATTCATTATAGCCGTTTGTCGTTCTTGAATTCAGCTATGCTGAGGTGCCTGAGCTTGAAGATTACCTGTCCCGACTTGCGAGTATGACTACTGCTCCCACCGCCGAAACAGCAGCGCGCCATTCGTGCCCCCGAAGCCGAAGGAATTCGACATGGCATATTCGAGATCGGCTTTGCGGGCGGAGTTGGGGATGAAATCCATTCCGGCAGTTTCCGGATCCTGATTCTCAAGATTGATGGTCGGCGGCAGAATCTGATCGCGCAGGGCAAGCACGGTGATGCCCGCTTCCAGCCCACCCGCTCCGCCGAGCAGATGTCCGGTCATCGATTTTGTGGAGCTCACTGCAATCTGATGTTCCCCAAAAAAACTGCGGATGGCATGCGCCTCAAGCGTATCGCCGATCGGCGTGGACGTGCCGTGAGCATTCACGTAGCCGACCTTCTCGGGGCCGATGCCGGCATCGCGCACGGCATTGCGCATCACGCGAAAGCCACCTTCGTGCTCAGGAGCCGGCTGGGTGATGTGATAGGCATCGCCCGACATGCCGTAGCCGGCAACTTCGGCAATGATGGGCGCGCCGCGCCGTTTTGCGTGTTCGAGTTCTTCCAGAATCAGAATGCCGGCGCCTTCACCCATCACAAATCCATCGCGATCGCGATCCCACGGGCGACTGGCTTTTTCCGGCTCTTCATTGCGCGTGGAAAGAGCGCGCATGGCGGCAAACCCTCCCACGCCCATGGGGGTTATCGCCGCTTCCGAGCCGCCGGCGATCATCACGTCGGCGTCGTTATGCTGAATGATGCGGAAAGAATCTCCGATGGAATGCGCGCTGGTGGTGCAGGCCGTGGCTGTAGCCTCGTTCGGACCTTTCGCTCCAAAGCGCATGGAAACCTGGCCGGCAGCTAGATTAATAATCGCGGAAGGAATAAAGAAAGGAGAAATCTTGCGCGGCCCGCCCGCCACCAACGCGCTGTGCTCGCGCTCGATAATGTCGAACCCGCCGATCCCTGAGCCAATGTGCGCCCCCACGCGCTCGTCATTTTCGGGGGTAATTTTCAGGCCCGACATTTTCATCGCTTCCTCTGACGCTGCTATCGCCAGATGAATAAAGCGCGCCATCTTCTTGACTTCTTTTTTTTCGATATAGTTCAGCGGATCGAAATTTTTCACCTCGGCGGCGATCTGACAGGCGAAGTTGCTGGAGTCGAACTGGGTAATGTGGGCCACGCCGCTCCTGCCATCGAGCAACCCCTGCCAAACTTCTTCGGTGCTGTTCCCCACGCCGCAAATCAGGCCGAGGCCAGTAACTACGACCCTGCGTCCCAAATCTTTTCGCCGCCTTTCCCACTGCGGAATCAGTCCATCGAAACTGGAGCTACTTTCCCGCCTTCGCGTGCTTGCCGATGTAATCGATCGCATCCTGCACGGTGCGGATCTTTTCCGCATCCTCATCGGGAATCTCGATGTCGAAGCCTTCCTCGAAAGCCATCACCAGTTCGACTGTATCCAGCGAATCGGCGCCCAGATCGTCCACGAAAGAAGCACTGGGAGTAACTTCTCCTTCATCCACACCCAACTGCTCAACGATGATTTGTTTTACCTTCTCGTCAACAGCTGCCATGATTTTCCTCGCTAACGTCAATTTGATTTGAATTCGATGCCCGCGATGCAAGATCGAGGGAAGCAAGCCTGCCTGCGAAATCGCCGCCTCTTTCATGCCCGCGGCGCGCGTGCCAGCGCCCGGCTTTGCTTTCGGATGCTGCGCTGCGGAAAAAGGCGAACGTGTAGTGTAATGGTCCGCTAAACGCCTGTAAAGTTGCGCCGAAGATTGTGATGACGGCGCTGTGGTATACCTTCAGCATCCTAAATGCGGCCGCTTGTAACGGTCAAACGTTGGCGACAATAGTTCGTCTCAAGTTTGAAGGCGCAAGCTCAGCGAAAACCATATGCGTGCCGTCGTGCAGCGTGTAAGCCGTGCCAAAGTTACGGTCAATGGCGAGATCACAGGCGAAATCGGCCTGGGACTCCTGGTTCTGCTGGGCGTGGGACAAGACGATACCGAAGCCGACGCCGCTTATATCGCCGAAAAAATCGCGGGCCTGCGCATCTTCGAAGATGATCAGGGAAAAATGAATCTCAGCGTGCAGCAGATCGGCGGCAGCGTGCTGGCGGTTTCGCAGTTCACGCTTTACGGTGACGTACGCCGTGGCAAGCGGCCGTCTTTCGACGACGCCGCCGCTCCCGACAAAGCAAAGCATCTCTATGAATTCTTCGTCGAGCAGATTCGAGCCGCCGGCCTGCGCTCCGAAACCGGACGTTTTCAGGAAATGATGAAAGTCGAATTGGTGAACGAGGGCCCGGTGACGATTTTGCTCGATTCGCGAAAGGTGTTCTAAAGCTCGGCTGTGCGGACCCTGTGGCTCGCAGTCTGCCGTAATCTGTTCTCGTTAATCAGACGTTTACGGTGGATAGTAGAACTCATGATGGCGGAAACTGAAACGATCACCGCGCATAATGGTGACGGACTACGATGCTACCTAGCGGGCATTCTGTTCCCGATTATTTATCTGACGACAGCCCCATATAAAACTAGCCGATTTGTCCGTTTCCATGCGTTTCAGTCAATCCTATTTATGATGGTGTGGGCGGCCCTGATGATCGTTTCAAAGTCCCTCGGACATCGAAGCGGAGGGATCGGAGCGCTCTTCTCAGGCCTTTGGATTGTGCTCTTTGTTACGTGGATCGTATTAAGCGGACAGATGTTCAAATTGCCGCTAGTGGGTGATCTTGCGGCGCGGTGGGCCGGTGGATAGTTATCGCGATTACGCCCATCGACGTGGTTACAGGCGCCGACCCCTTAGCGAGCAGCGAGAATCGCATCCGTCACCCGCGCGGCTTCAACCGCTGCCTTCATATCGTGTGTTCGCAAAATGTGTGCGCCTTTTAGAATCAGGGCAGTATGAGCCGCCAGTGTTCCGTGCAACCGCTCGAAGACGGGCGCGTCCTGACCATTGTTCGCTAACATACGGCCGATGAACGATTTTCTCGAGACTCCTGCCAATAGAGGAAAGCCAAGGCTTTGCAGCTCCTGAAAGCGCGACAGCAGCGGATAATTCTGCTCAAAGCTCTTGCCAAATCCGAGTCCGGGATCGAGCGCGATTCGTTCCCGGCGAATACCGGCCAACACGGCCGCTTCCGCCCATTCTCTGAGTTCGCGCTTCACCAGCAGCATTACGTCGCCCGGCGGCGGCAAGCTCCTCCATTCCTCGGGACGGCCGCGCATGTGCATCAGAACCACGCCGCATTTGGCCTCCGCGATGGTCTTTGCCATCTCGCGGTCCCAGCGCAAGGCGCTTACATCATTCACGATCTCGGCTCCCTCGCCCAAAGCAGCACGCGCGACCGCAGCTTTGTAGGTATCGACCGAAATCACCGCGTCTGCCCGTTGTTTCTTCAATCCAGCGATGACGGGCAAGACGCGCCGCAATTCTTCTTTGGCATCTACGGGGGCATCTACGGACTCGGCGCTGACGGGCGTGCTTGCGGCTGGCTTTGGCGCTAGGCCGGTATTAGGTGAGTCGATTGAATTCACGCGTGCCCCCGGCCGCGTCGATTCTCCGCCCACATCAATGATGTCGGCGCCTTCTTCCAGCAGTTGCAGCGCGTGATCGACGGCCTTTTCGGGATCGATGTAGAGTCCGCCATCGGAAAAGGAATCCGGCGTCACGTTGACAATGCCCATGATCAACGTGCGCTTGCCCAGTTCCAGCAAGCGCGTTCCCAGATTCCATTGAAAGACAGCCCTCATCCGGCAGATTTTAAACGAAGCGGATCCAAAGCGAGGGCTGGGACGAGAAGGTCGAACAAATAAGATCAGTTACGATCGGGAATCCATTCGGAATTATCCGAACCGGATGCCTACCGCCGGCGCACCGCAGCCTCGCGCGAACGCATCGCTTTCAAAATGCCGCCGCCGGTGCCGGTCGGAGGCTTGCGCGCTCCTTCGAGCAATTCCTTAAGTACCACTGCGTTGTTGTGAGTTTCGTTTTTCGAGGCGTAGAGCAGGGTAAGGCGTTTTCGCGAGCGGGCCAAATCGTAAAGCTGTTCCAGATCATTTTGCGCTTGAGGCAGGGATAGTTCTTTGAGATAGCGTTTGCGAAAAAGCACCCACTGCTGCGGTTGCGCGTGATACCACTTGCGCAGATCGTCGGAAGGAGCGAGATCGCGCAGCCACGCCGCGAGCGCCGCTTCACCCTTGCTCAAGCCGCGCGGCCACAAGCGGTCAACCAGAACCCGCGCTCCATCGGAGCCCGACACCGGCTCATAGACGCGCTTCACGGCGACTGCCATGGCTTTGCGCTCGGGCATTGCTCTATGATTGTAAGGCTATTATCGTCGCGCGGCTGTGGGAAACTGGGACGGATGAAGTCCAAACAACGGCTGCAAACAAAACCGGCAAATCCGGAAACGATCGAATCTGATGCAAGACAGCCTTGGCAACTGCGCTGGGCTGGAATCTTCTTAGCCGCAGTGTTTGCGCTAGCTTTGTTGCAAGGTTGCGACGTGGAGCGCCGCAAGTCCGACGCCGAACTCGGCCTCAACCTGCAGCAGGCCGCCGGACGCAAGCTTTACGATAATTACTGCGACCGCTGCCACCGGCCATACTCGACCAAGGGCAAGAAAGGTCCGGGATTGAAGGGCATGTTTAAACATCAATATTTGCCTCAGACCGGCCTGCCGGCCAATGACGACCGGGTCGGCGACATCATCATGCACGGCCGTCCCGATATGCCGGGTTACAGCCAGGTGCTGACTTTTCAAGATTTGCAAAATCTGCTGGCCTATCTGCACACGCTCTAGGAAAGGATGTTCAGCAGTGCGGCGTTGTCGGAATGGCATAATTCTTGAGTGAAGACGCGTAACCAAACCGAGCTTTTCCGCAGGCTTCCTTCCGTCGATGACCTGCTGCACGAGGCCACGGTTATTTCTCTTATAACGAGCTACGGGCACGACCCAGCAGTCGATGCCGCGAGAACCGTGCTCGCGCGCCTGCGCCAGGAAATCAGCTCCGGATTACTCGACGAGCACGCGATCGATCTGGCGCTCTCCGACCTTTGCGGAGCAATTGAAACTCAGCTTCGGCAATCGCTCAGTTATTCTCTTCGGCCCGTGATCAACGCCACCGGCGTGATCCTGCACACGAACCTGGGACGCGCCCCACTCAGCGAATCGGCGATCGACCACATTCGCGAAACGGCCACAAGCTATTCCAATCTTGAATTCGACGTGGTTTCGGGCGACCGCGGCAAAAGAGATATCCAGGTCGATCGTTTGTTGCGGCGCCTGCTGAATGAAGACTCGAGACAACCTCAACTTTCCACAATCGTGGTCAACAACAACGCTGCCGCCGTGCTGCTCGCTCTCAATACTCTGGCCGAAGGCAGGGAAGTCATTGTCTCGCGTGGCGAACTGGTCGAGATCGGCGGCTCTTTCCGCATTCCCGACGTGATGGCAAAATCAGGAGCGATCCTGCGCGAAGTAGGCACCACCAACCGCACGCGCATCGTCGATTATGAACAGGCCATCAGCGAACGCACGCGGCTGTTGTTGCGGGTGCATCGTTCGAATTTCCAAATCACCGGCTTCACTGAGCAAGCTTCAACCGCACAGTTGAAAGAGCTGGCGCGCAAGCACAATCTTCTGTTGATGGAAGATCTGGGGAGCGGGGCTTTGTTCGATCTGCGCTCGCTGGGTATCACCGACGAATCAACCGTGCTCGACAGCCTGCGTAGCGGCGTCGATGTCGTTACCTACAGTGGAGATAAGTTGCTCGGTGGCCCACAAGCCGGGTTGATCAGCGGCGCTGCCGAGTTAGTCGCCCGCATGCGTTCGAATTCGCTTTTCCGGGCGCTGCGCGTGGATAAGCTCATCTACGGCGCGCTCGAAGCAACTCTGCTTGCCTATGTGCGAGGCGACCACGAAGCGATTCCCACGTTGCGCATGATGCAGCTCAGGAAAGAAACGATCAGTGAAAGAGTTGGAACCCTAGTTGCGCAAATCGGCACGCCACAATTGAAGGTTGAGGTCACAGATGGCGAGTCCCTGCTTGGCGCCGGCGCCGCGCCTTCGGCTGCCTTGCCGACGCAGTTGCTGGCGGTGACTTGCGAACGACTGAGCGCCGCGGATCTGGCTGCGCGTCTGCGTCATTCCGACCCGCCGATTATTGCCCGTGTCGAGGAAGGCCGCGTATTGCTCGATCTGCGCACGGTTTTTCCCGAGCAGGATGCCGCAGTTGCGGCTGCTCTCAACCGCATCGTTTCATGATTATTTGGCATCGAAACACCGTTGGCCCTGCTGTACACCATCGGACATTCGACGCGCACGCTCGACGAACTAATCGAGTCGATTCAGGCTCACAACATCCAAACTCTGGCGGATATCCGCGCATTTCCTATGTCACGCAGGCTGCCGCAATTCAATCGCGAGTCCCTCGAACAGAATCTGGCTGCGGCGGGAATCAACTACGTGTGGATGAAGGCGCTCGGCGGCCATCGCAAGAAAATTCGCAATGAAGAAGACTCGCCGCACGTGGCCATGCGCAACGCCAGCTTTCGCAACTACGCCGACTACATGCTGACAACCGAGTTCCGAAATGCGGCGAAAGAACTGCTGGCCCTCGCTGAAACTTCACCCACGGCCTACATGTGCGCCGAGCGCGTATACTTCCACTGCCATCGTATGCTGCTATCGGACTGGCTGGTCGCGCACCGGCATGAAGTCATGCACATTGATGGAACTGGGCCAGCGAAGCCGCATCGTCTGACCGCCGAAGCGCGCATGATTGACGGTGAACTGATCTATCGTGGCGACTGGCTGCCGTACTGACAGGCTGCTATAGTTTGTCAACGGTTCAGATCGCAACATTTCGCTGGAACTTCTCGCGAGAAAATGATCGTCGGTACAGGCATTGACATCGCTGAGGTAGACCGCATCCGGCAATCGATCGCCCGTTTTGGCGACCGCTTTCTGCGCAGAGTTTATACCGCCGGTGAGATCCGATATTGCGACTCCAAAGCCAATCGCGCCGAACGCTACGCAGCCCGCTTTGCCGCGAAAGAAGCGGCCATGAAAGCTCTCGGTACCGGATGGAATCATGGCGTACGTTGGTGCGACTGCGAGGTGGTGCGCCCTCCGGGCAAGCGCCCAACCATCGTTTTTCACGGAAAAGCCGCGGAGATTGCCGCGGCCATGGGCGTGAAGAACACGGCCTTATCGCTCACGCATACCGAAGAACAAGCCATCGCACAGGTAATTCTGGAAAGCTAGAAACAATTTCACGCTGCGCGGCTTCAGGCCTATGCCTCGGAACTTTCTCTGCTAGACTGTCGCCTTCGTGTCTGCGACTCTTGCCATCGCGCCGCCGATTCCTGCATCCCGGGATATATCTGAACGCACGCTCTTATTCGGTCTGGGACTATCTAGCTTTTCAGCTTTACTGCTGGAACTGTCGCTGACCCGGTTGTTCTCGGTAATTTTGTTCTACCACTTCGCATTCCTCGCGATCTCGATTGCGCTGCTCGGCTTGGGTGGTGGAGGGGTATTTGCATACTTGCTGAAAAATCTTCTGACGGGAATCAATACACGGACACTGGGGTTCCGATTGTGCGCCGTCAATGCGGTCATCGTGGTCTTCATTCTGGAAACAGTCCTACGCATTCCAGTGGCACTCGACGTAACCGGGA
>JASIKQ010000258.1 GCA_030049565.1 Candidatus Sulfotelmatobacter sp. | reverse complement strand
CCATTATCAGAGTCTCCGCCATCAGAAACAGCAGCAAGGTGGGCAGGAGGACGTAGTCTTGCACGTAAGAGAAACCCGATAAGAGAACGTAATAGGCGATCAGAGCAGCAATCGCGACAGGAACGTACTTTTCGCCGGAGCTTCGTTCAAATCGAAAATACAGATATGTGGCGAAGATGGCGTAGACCAATCCCGCAGCCGCGAGAAGAAGGAATGCGATAGCTGCTAACGGTTGGAAATCGAGCACCTGTTCTCCCTAGCCACTATTCCAGCAGATGCACGCTCTGTCCAGATTACTGTTGAAATCAGGCCCTTACTTCCGGTCGCCATACGCTACGGGCATTCGCGGGCAGGAGTCCCCGCACCACATAATCAATTCTTCACTTCGTTAAGCTTTCCCGTCCTCACGTCATAAATGAATCCCCGCACCGGAATATGTTTAGGGATCCACGGATGCGATTTCACTTTATGAACCTGCTCGCGCACATTCGCTTCCAGATCGTCGAAAGCATAAAAGTGGGCAGGCTCGCTGGCGATGGCACCCATTTTGGTGGTCAGATGCGCTCTCAGTGCGTATTCCTGTACCTTCAGCAGGCCGCAATCGGTGTGGTTGATGATGATGAACTCCTGCGTATCGAGAAGATGATGAGAGACGATCAGCGAGCGCAGCGCATCATCCGTGGCGATGCCGCCGGCGTTGCGGATCATATGCGCGTCACCGGGATGCAGGCCCAGGCAGCGCTCGAAGAGAATGCGCGAATCCATGCAGGCAAGCACGGCCAGCCTTCGCCGCGGACGCACCTCCAAATCTCCCAGGTTGAAGTTCTTTACAAACTCCGCGTTGGCTTTCAGCAATTCGTCGGCAACTGACAAGGCAGGTCCCTCCTCGGTGATTATCTTGCTTCTTGCCTGTGCAACCGATATTGCCGGGGCAAGCAAACACCTAGATCCCTCGCTTTGCTCGGGATGACAGTTTGCGCAGGCGCGCCTCTGGTTGTTCTTCTAGCTTAACCGCTACAATCGCCCCGTGAACCTTGACGACACCATCGTCGCCATCGCCACACCTGCCGGACGCGGCGGCATCGGCGTGGTACGAATTGCCGGACCGCGTGCAAAGGACATGGTTGCGCCCATGCTGCGGCTTAAGCACGAACTGGAGCCAGGCCGCGCCGTTTTTGGGGAGTTCATCGAGCCTTGCAGCCGGGCTGCCGAACCTCGCTCGGCCGGCCCCTTCGACTCAGCTCAGGGCAGGCAGCCGGGGGCGGCTGTCCCCATGAAGTCCGCTCAGAGTGCAGCGGATGTCTCGCCATCCGGGCAAAAGCAACAGCGCATCGACGAAGTCGTTGTGACCTACTTCGCGAAGCCTCATTCCTATACCACGGACGACGTCATCGAAATCTCCGCGCACGGATCGCCCGTGGTGCTGCGGCATATTGTCGAACTCAGCATAAAAGGTGGAGCGCGCCTTGCGGAACCGGGCGAGTTCACCATGCGCGCCTTTCTCAACGGGCGCATCGATCTCACGCAGGCCGAAGCCGTCCGCGACCTCATCGCCTCGCAGACTCTTTATCAGGCCAAGATCGCTGCTCAACAGTTGGAAGGCGCGCTGTCAAGACGTTTGCAGCCAATCAAGCAAAAGCTGGTGGAATTGATCGCCGTCCTTGAGGCCGGAATCGACTTCGCCGAAGACGACGTTGCTGTTCTACCCGATGCCGCCATCCTCGAGCGCATTGCGGCGGTTCGCCAACCGTTGCAACAACTGGCAGCGAGTTTCGCGTACGGCAAGATCGTCCATCAAGGTTTAACCCTGGCGATTGTCGGCCGACCAAACGTGGGCAAATCGAGCTTGTTCAACCGTCTGGTCGAGCGCGAGCGCGCCATCGTCACGGCTACGCCCGGAACCACGCGCGATCTAGTCAGCGAAACGGTGGCCATCGGAGGCATTCCGGTGCAGTTGGTCGATACCGCCGGACTACGTAAAGCCCTCGACGAAGCCGAATCGATTGGAATACAAAAATCCCTGGAAGCGTTGTCCGATGCCGACGTGGTCCTGGTTGTGCTCGATGCATCGCAAGCGCGAACGGCAGAAGACGATGAACTGCTCCGGCTGACCGAAAGCCGCCCAACTATCGTTGCTGAAAACAAGTATGACCTGGTTTCGAGCACCGCAAGGTCAGAGATTCGACCTCAGTCCGAGCGGGTTTATGTTTCAGCCCTCACAGGCGAGGGCATTCCAGCGCTGCGCGGTGCAATCCTGCACCACATCGGCGGCGAAGAGGGAGCGCAAGCGGAGGCTGGATTCATTACGAACATCCGCCACCAGGGATTGGTTCAAGATTCGCTCACCGCGCTCGCCGCCGCCAAGGCCGCTGTCGCTGCCAGGATTCCGCACGAAATGCTCCTGCTCGATCTTTACAATGCCCTGCGGCCACTGGATGCGATTACCGGAGCCACAACGACGGACGACATCCTCAATCTGATCTTCAGCACATTCTGTATCGGAAAGTGATTAGCTTCCCGTATTCGCAGCGTTTGCATAAGTAAACTCCGACGTCGTGCTTTGGAAACACCCCCCTTGAATATTCTTCCGGTCGAGTTGCAGGATGGCATGGCGAACTGCCATCCTGAACCGTCATGCCTGAGCTGCCGGATATCACCGCCTATCTTGGCGCCCTTGAAAAAAGAATAGTCGGGCATCCCCTGATGCGCGTGCGGCTGGCGAGCCCGTTCTTGCTGCGTACGGTCGAGCCACCGCTCGCCAGCATGGAAGGTCAACGTGTGCGCGAATTGCGGCGCGTCGGCAAGCGCATCGCAATTGGATTGGAGAACGACCTCTGGCTGGTAATCCACCTGATGATCGCCGGGCGGCTGCACTGGCGAGCGCCGGAGGCCAAGCTTTCCGGACGCCAGAATCTGGCGGCATTGGATTTTCCTGAAGGCACTGTAATCCTCACTGAAGCCGGTTCTAAGCGGCGCGCATCGCTGCATGTGCTTCGCGGCGAGGACGGGCTGCGTTCCGTTGACCCTGGGGGTGTCGAGATTTTGAGCAGCGATCTCGCTGCATTTCGCGCCACGCTCACGTCGGAGAATCGCACGCTCAAGCGGGCCTTAACTGATCCACGCCTGGTGAGTGGAGTGGGAAATGCCTATTCCGATGAGATCCTGCATGCCGCGCAACTTTCCCCAATCGCGCAGACGCAGAAACTGAAGCCGGAAGAATGGAAAAGACTGTTTGTGGCTGCCAGGCAGACGCTGCAATTCTGGATGGATCGATTGCAAACCGAAGCGGCCGGCGCCTTCCCGGA
>JASIKQ010000257.1 GCA_030049565.1 Candidatus Sulfotelmatobacter sp. | reverse complement strand
AACCATTATCCTGGCAGCCATACCCCAGCATTTCGAGCGCGCCAACTGTGGTAAGAATGTCCGCCGCGCCGCCGCCGTACTCGGTGGGAATGGGCAGCCCCTGAATTCCGAAACTGGCGCATTTCAGCCAGAGCTGGCGGGAGAACTCTTCGTTCTTGTCGCGGGCGATGATGTCATCGTTCAATTCCTCCCTGGCGAATCGCAAAACCTCTTTGCGAAACGTGGCCTGCTCATCGTTCCATGCAAAATCCAAGGTTTTCTTCTCTCTTCTTAATTTCTTTCTGGCCCAAGGGCCCCTGAGCCTTGTAGTACGGGTGTGATCCAATCTTTCAATTACATTTTTCGCCCTTGCTACGCCGATGACGATGCGACTTCGGGCGTGGGGGCAGGGGCCGATACTGCTTTTGCTTCCGCCAGAGCCGTTACGACTTCCGGCTTCTTCACAAATCGCTGCGGGCGGCCTCCGGGCAACTTGATTCGCGCCGGTACACCCATCACCATCATGTTATCGCCCACGTCGGTCAGCACCAGGCTGTTGGCGGCGACCACGACGTTGCTGCCGATCTTTGCATCGCCCACAAGCTTCGCGCCCGGGCCGAAGTAGACGTCATCGCCAATGCCGCGACAGGCATGCGAAACCAGGCAACCGGTGGCGATGGTGAAATTCTTGCCGATTTTTGTCGCGCCCAGGTTAATGGCGTAAACGGAGTGAATCACAAAGCCCGGACCAATGTCTGCGCGCACATCGATATGGACGCTGGTGAAAATTTCGACCCACTTGCGCAGCAGAAGAGCAGAAATTCGCAGCAGCTGCCCGAATACTGGAATGCGCACACTGCGCGCCCAGTGTGAATAGCGATATGCAATCACCGGCCACGTGGAGTGGCGGATCATCACTTCGATCCGCTCGCTCAGGCTCGGTTTCCAGTTCGGGTCATCGCGGGTTTCGCGCATCGCCCGGTCGATATCTTCACGAAGATTTTCGAACATTGTGATTTTCAAAGATGGTGCATTTCTGAATCGCAAGTGTTCTAGAGCTTTTTGTAGATGGATTCGGGTACGGGGAAGGTACGGTGATTGAGCACGGCGCCGAGCAACCTGACATTAGCCGCGGCGAGGTCGTGAACCGCTTGCTTGGCGGTTTCACGGCGAGACGAGTTCGCCCGCAGAACCAGAACCACCCCCCCAGCGTGGCGGCTTAACCCGATCGTGTCATCGCCGGCACGTATGGGCGGCGCATCCACCAGAACAAAGTCAAACTCGTGTTGCAGCTCCGGCAGCAGTGAGCGCATGCGCTCGGAGCCGAGCAGGGTCTGCGACTTCTGGGTCGCGGAGCCGCAGCTTAGCAGCCAGAGGTTCGAACGGGATAGCTGGGTCACAAAGCCGCGCACCGGCTGATAGGCCTGTAGGGCATCGGAAAGTCCGTAGTGGTTGGGCACGCCGAATTCCTTGTGCAATCCGGGAGAGCGCAGATTGGCGTCGACAAGGCACACCGTACCGGAGGTCTGAGAGGCCAGCACCTCGCCCATGCGGGCGCAAATCCAGCTGCAGCCGTTACCGGATTCCGTTGCCGAAACCACCACCAACCGCGATCCATCGTTGCCGGGCGCGAAGAACACGCGCTGCACGAGCTTGAAAATCTCGTCGCGCTGCTTGTCGTCCATCTTCAACGCCAGCGGCTTCAGATCGACCGGTTTGGGTTCGGCAATTCTCGCGGCCACCGCGGCCGGAGCGGTTGCAGCGAACAAAGGCTCGATGGAGGTATGGAACATATCGCGTTCCTTACCCAGGTTTTTCATCAGTTCGAAATTCTTGCTCATAAGCTCCTTAGGGTTTACCGCTCGCCGAAGAATCTCTTCCCCGAAGACACCGTTCAGCTTACTTTTGTTTCTGAACGCGCTGTGCCACTGCGCCAATTGTTCAACAGGCGGGCCACGTCGCGCATGTGCTGCATGGCTTCCGCGGGGCTGAGAGAATCTTTTGCTTTTTTCTGCGCAGCCTCAGAATGGCCGTTGCCATTGCCATTCATCCCCTCCCGTTGCTCTTCATTCTCCGTAATGGGCTCAGTGCTCAACGCTCCAGTGGACATCAGCCTGGACATGGTCAAGGGGACTTCCACTTCCGACATGAAGCGATGAATATCCAAATCGTTGGCCACTTCGCGCACGATCTCGAGGTCGACTGTCTTTTTTCGTTCGGCGCAAGCCAGCGACAGTGAATGGAAGCAGTAATTGTTGATCTGCCGGGGAATGCCTTCGCTGGCGTCGGCCAGCAATGCCAGCGCTTCCGGGGTAAACAAGGTGCGTCCATTGTGCCCGGCGACTTTCAAGCGATGATCGATGAAACGCTGGATTTCCAGCGGAGAGAGCGGAGTTAACCCGCTCAGCGAAGTGATTCTCTGGCGCAACTGGGTCAGCGAGGGGCTGGCGAGCTTATCGGCCAGGGATGGCTGCCCGACCAGAATGATCTGCAACAGCTTCGCCTGCGGAGTTTCGAAATCGGAGAGCAAGCGCACAGTTTCGAGAACCGAGGCGTCCAGATTCTGGGCTTCGTCGATGACCACGATGAAACGCCGGCCTGCGCGCGCCTCCTGCACCAGGCACCGGTTGAACTGTTCGTGCATGCGGACGAAATCGTTGGTTTCGTTTTCGATTCCAATCTCGGCCAGCAGAAAACGCATGAATTCGCGCGAGTTGCATTGGGTTTGAAATATGAACGCGGTGCGCGCCGTGTGCGCGAACTTGGCCAGCAGATGGAAGAGCAGCGTGGTCTTGCCCATGCCCGGGCGTGCCACCAAAGACAGGAATCCGCGATCCGCCTCGATGCCGTAGTAAAGGGAGGCCAGCGCTTCCCGGTGCGCCGGACCGAGATACAAGAATCTTGGGTCGGGCGACACGCCAAATGGTTGTTCTCGCAGTCCAAAAAATTCCAGAAACATAACTTTACCTTCCCTTCAGGAGTTTAATTGTCCGGGTTGCCGCTCAGCTCGTGGGCGAGGGCCGTGGTCTTTTACCTGAGCTTTTCCATTACCGTTACCACTGCCATTGCCGTGGCCATTTCCGTCCATATTGAGGGGATTGCTGCCCTGCTGGGAAGGAACGGCGGCGAGCACCGGGATTCTCAACTCAGCCATGACTTCTGATGGAGTGCGGAACGACTGGTCGGCGTAGTCGAGTGCGAAAACCACTCCCAAGCTGACCGCGGATGCCAGCAAGCACGCCACTACACCGAAGATCCAGGGCGAGCGCGTGGGCAGGCTGGGAAGCGAGGGACTTTGCGCAATGGAGACGTTGAGGATCCGGGTTTTATCCATGGCGTCGGAGATTCTAGCCTCTTCCCGCTTCTTGATATAGAGCAGGTAATTGGATTCGTCCGCTTTTTGCGTCCGAACCAGATCGCCTTGCAGGATTCCTTGCTCTTCCAGTTTCTTGGCCTCCGCCATGTAGACGTTCACGATTGCCTTCAGCGCCGTTTCCCGGGCCTGGTATCCGCTCAGGTCGGCCTTGGCTTTGGCGAGCTCGGAAGCTACCCAGCCGTAGGTGGGGTTTTGATCGGTAGTTTCTTCTTTGACCGGAGAGGTTTGTTCGAGGGTGAGAGCCGCCCGGGTATCATTGATTTCCTTGTCGACTTCGACTACCAGCGGATAGCTCGGCTGATATTTGGTTAGCAACTCTGTGCGCTTCATCTCAAGAGTCAGCAGAGTTGACTTCAAGTTCTCCAGGACCTGCGCGTTATCGCCTTTCTTGACCTGGGTGGTCAGGCGGGAAGGAGTCGATTGGAATTGAGACTCAAGATCGGCAATGCGCTTCTGGGACTCGGCGATCGATGCCCGGGTCGTATCCAGCGAGCTGTTAAAGTCGGCGAGCTTTTGCAGAACCATGTCACGCTGCACGGTTGGGGCTACGCCGTTCTGCTGCGCCGTGAACTTGGAGAGCTGAGCCTCGGCATCGAGCATCTCTTGCTTATACCGTTCCGCTTCTTTATCGAAGAATTCGGCCTGCCCAGTGGGATGATGAACTTCCAGGTGCTTATCGAGATAAGCCTTGTCGAGTGTGGCCAGAACCTTCTGCGCGATCTCGGGCTTATGGGACTCGTAGGCGATGCTGATCACGTTGGTCTTCTTGATCACTTCCAGTTGCAGATCGGAGCGCAGGCGAACAACGGCGCGGTCGGTGCGGTTCTGCGCCGTTTCGCCGTAGTGCAAAATGCTGCCCAGGAAGGTCGTGTTATCGAGGCCGCAGGCGGTGACCACTTTCTGAAGAACGTCCTGGCTCTGGATCAACTCCACTTCCGAGTTAATCTCTTCTTCGCTGACGGTGTCATGAAACATGAGCGGAGCATTCTGCTCGGGGCTGACGATAGGGTCCACTCTTTCGCGCTTGACCAGCAACTTGGTCTCGGCGCGGTATTTCGGAGGCAGAGCCAGCGCCGAGAGCATGACGCCGATCACCACGCCGACAAAGCAGAGTATCATCACGCGCTGATGGCGGAAGCCGATGGCGACGACGTCTCTCGTCGTGAGGCTGTAGGACTTGTGTCCGGTTCTGAAAATTGGCTCGCTCATAGTTGTTGCCTCCCTACCGCCTTTGCCTGAATCACAGAAAAAATCGGACCGACTCCCGTACTACGGAACTTGAATCGGCATGTACGAACCCATGCTCATATTCGGCAGAATACGATCAATCTTGGACAACGTATTCTTGGGGACAAATAACATGTCTCCGGAATGAAGAAAGGGGTCTTCGCGCAGGTCGCGGTTCTTTTCCATTTTCTTGATGTCGATCAGTTTAGCCTCCGTCCACTGGTCATCGATGCGGCGGAACAGGACCACCTGGGAATGCTTGGCGCTGGATTGAAATCCGCCGGCGATGGCGATGGCCTGGGTCACGGTTATATT
>JASIKQ010000256.1 GCA_030049565.1 Candidatus Sulfotelmatobacter sp. | reverse complement strand
GAAGTCGGCTTAGAGAAGATCGCCGTTGTTCTCCCCCAAGCCCGTTTATCGTTCCTGATCTCCCAGAAGCCGACGTCACTTTTCCCATAATCATGTTACAGGCGATTGGCCTAGAACTGAATTATTCCGGGCCCGTGGCCCAATGAGCCGGTTTTTCGCTTGAGTGAGGTGGATTCGTTCTCCGCGTCTAGCTGGCTGCTGGACCATTCTTGCGTTGAAAGGCAATTTTGAAGCCGGCCAGACGCGCGTACTTTGGGTAATTCCGGATGGTCTGCCGGTCTTTGTCCTTCTCCTCTTCGACCAGGTCAGCGTAAGAAACGAGTAGCGGGTGGGTTCGCTTGATGTCGTCCCGAACCGGGGCGTAGGTCCAGCCTTCCATTCGGCGCTGGTCCGCCCAGCCGTTGTGCTCTGCCTCGGCGAGAGTATCCAGGTTTCTCCTAAGGAATTCAGAAACGATTTTCTCTTCTCCTTCAGAAGCAGCGCCAGACTCGAGCACAAATCCGGCTAGCGCGAGAATTTCTGGAATCCGCATGGCCGCAGCAACGTTTGCGTCTTTGCCCTCCTGGTCGAGCTGTTCAAACGCCACATCGTAGCGGCCACCCTTCTTGCTCGCTGGGTTAGCTCTCCAATCCTCATGAATCGCCGCAGCCAGTTTTTCCGCCTGGGCGAGAAAGTCATAGGAGCGCCGAACTAACCCGTGAAATTGCGCCACGTCCTCCACATAGAGGGCCAAGAGGCCGTCGGGAGGCAGGTGCGCCCTTCGCAAAGGCAGCCCGCCTCGATCCTTCATGTTGGCAAGCAGTTTCTCCATCGACCGCGCGCCGTTGCGGTAATGCTGGATTTCCAGCAGTGCCGTCAGTAGGCCACGGTCGATGAGCAGCGGATCATTTTCATTCTCCTTGACCATTCCCAGTAACGAGCGCAGTAGAATTGCGCGTCGTACGGGATAGTCGAGGTCGGTGGCATCATCCTTCCATGGGTTCAGCCCACGCCTCGACGCTTGCTCATCGTAGTTCTGACTTGGGTTCGGACCGAGAACATCAAAGTAGCCCGCCAGCCTACTCTTGAAGTCCGGCCCCTTCGCCATGACGAAGGCCCGGCGTGCCTCCGCTTGGGTGCCGGTTTCATCCTCCTGCGGTTCGGGAGAAGGGCCGAAATGCGCGAAGTCCCGGCTCGTGCCACCCGCGAAAACGAAGATGCACTTTCCAATGGCGTGGGTGATCTGTCCTTCCTGAAATGTGCCGTCCTGCATCGGCGCCAGCAGGTATTGAAGCCAGAAGTAGCTTCTGGAATCGAATTCATCCCAGAACACTACGGGCGTTGTGCCGGCAAGGACCTTATCCCGAACTTGGTGATAGGCACCAATAAGGTCCTCGGGACCTTTGAACTGCGACAAATTGAATTCCAGCACCGGATTCTTGTCCCCGAACACACCCTCTGCAATCTGCTTTAGGCCGAAGGATTTTCCCGAGCCGGGCGCGCCAAAAACCGCCAGCGAGAGCGGTTGTTTTTGCGGGCCGCCAACCTTGTAACTTAGCATCAGCTGCCGCATTGACCGCAGCGCCTCGATCTCGCGTCTGTCTAGAGTAAGTAGTTTCCCGAACCGCGCACACGGGACGTTCTCCAGTGCTTGCGGCCCAAGCAATGCCAGTCGGCGCGCCGGCCCGAAGAAAGGTCCAGGGAAGGCGGGCGACTGCGCTGTCCCGCTCAGGATTGTCCAACACGAAGGGCCGGTTGAATCTTCATGGGCAGCAAGCTCGCCTTGCGCGCTTTCCACGGTTGCAGCGGCATATTGATCCGTGGGCCTCAGCAAGTGCACGGCTGCTTGATCAAACGGGAACCCCGGTCTATCGTCCTTGACCAGCCTATGACCGAACGTGCGCAGGAAGCGAGATCCGGAGAGGCCGGCTTTGAGTTCGGGAACCAGTTCCAGAGGCTCTCCAGGCTTAGCCTTCGCCAGCTTCCAGGCCAGCGCCGAGGTCATCACCGACATGAAGCCGAACGCGTTTCCATCCTTGTGCTCATCCTCCCATTCGCCTTCACCTCGCGCGCGGTCGAATATCAGATGGACAGGCCCCGGCGGCCCTCCGGACGGATCTTCCAGCCAAAGCGCCGCGTCCCCGCGCAGCATAATTACCAAATGACGGCACAGTTTTAGCTGGTGGATGGCGGGGTTAGATCGGATCTCATTCATCAGGTCGTCAGCAGTGCTTTCCCATGACAACCCCTTGCTCAGCCGAATATCTTCTCTACGCAGGTCGTCGCCGGTGACAATGACGACCAGCTTCTCTTTCCAGTGGGCAGACAGCTCTCTCCATAAGTCGCCCCGCGCCAGTGGACGGGACATTTTCAAAATGATCCATCGCAGACCGGGCGTGTCCGTTCTGAACCGCAGAAACTCCGGCCAGCAGTTCTCTGCTTTCTTCAAGCGAAATCCCAAGCCACCGTCGTCAATGACTAGCACGTGCGGCTTCCACCCTTTCAGTTCAGGTGCGGGCGACGCGGGGTATTCTGAGTGCTGGCTGGCACCGTATCCGAGATACTTCGACAGTCGCCAGTACTGCTCCTTATTCTTGTCCTTGGGATCAACAAACGGTTCCCACACCGCTCCGGACTGAAATGCGGCCGGCCATTTACGGACAGCCTCAACAGTCATTTCATGAAGCCCGCACGCAATCTCCGCTGGTGAGGCGACTTCGCCCGTCGAAGAGGAAGCACTGGCGCGCCCCAACGCGTGCAAAAGGCCATAGGTGAGCATGGCGCCACCCAACTCCTGGCAGTGCATCGTCCCTGTCGTCTCTTTGGAATCCGAAGTAAAGCGCTTCCCGGCATAGATATTGTGATCCAGGACAACGTCACCTGTGACTAGAATCATGATGCCTCCGGCTTCGCATCTCAGCAACTTTGTAGTCAAGAAGCACGAATTGCCAACGAGTCTACTACACCGTTCTCTCCACCAGATGGAAAGCCACTAACCACTCATGGAATAATCCAGGGCGTAGTGAACCTATCTAGTCGGAGACAGATGATCAGCATGGCCGACTTCGAACCAATTTCATATCGGATCCGCATCGGCGTCACAGGACATCGAAAACTGGACGATGCAGAGTCGGTGAAGGCAACCGTCAAGCGGGCCATCGACGCAGAAGTCGAGAACCTTTTTCCAGAGAATTCCCGCCGAAACATCGAGCGAGTCCGACAGGCTGGGACAACAGGCATCTCGTTTCGCGTCCTGAGTCCGTTGGCCGAAGGGGCAGATCGTGTCATTGCTAGAGCCATTCTCGACTATCCCGGAGCACGTCTCGATGCGGTGCTTCCACTGGCCGTCGAAAACTACCTCGAAGACTTCGAGAGCCAAGAATCAAAGACAGAGTTTCGCGAGCTGCTTGCGCTGTGCAGGCGGCCAGTGACGCTGCGCACGCCGCGCGTCGGCGACGACCGCCACGACCCAGGCGACCAGGCCGAGCTGCGCCGCAATGCCTATAAGCAGGTGGGCGAGTATGTGGTGGATCATTGCGACGTCCTTATCGCCGTGTGGGATGGAGAGCCCGCGCGCGGGCGCGGCGGCACCGCCGAGATCGTGAATTACGCCAAAGAACAGAAGCGCCCTGTGATCCGTGTTTGGAATGGGGCATTTGAAGTGTTTAACCGCCAGAGCAGCAACGGCCTTGATGCCGCCGCTCTCGACGGCATTGACCGATTTAACCGACAGACGATCAGACACGAGCAAAGGGCGGACTACGCGCAGAACCTCGATCATGACTACTTTGAAAAACCTGAGAACGCTAGCGAGATAGCGCCCGGCGTTAGAGAACTCGTAAACCGCTACTTGTTTCCTTATTACTCCCAGGCTTCGATTGTCGCAAAGCAGAGTCGGGACCGGTACTACCGCGCAGGCAAATTCGTCTACGCACTCTGCGCGGTGGCAGTAGGATGCGCGGCAGTGGGTGTTCTCTTCCCGGCAGTGGCTACCGCCGCCTTCGGCGCCGAACTCATCCTGCTGATTTTCATCGTACTTGCCCTATGGCAGGCACGCAGAAAGCACTCCCACCAGGCCTGGGTTGAGAATCGTTTCTTGGCCGAGCGCATCCGTTGTGGGATTTTTATGGCCATCTGCGGCGTCGAGCCACGGCCGATTGAGGTGCTGCCGTATATGGGACACTCGCAGACGGTTAACGACTGGACCGTGCGTGTCTTCGACGAAATTTGGGATCGATTGCCACCGCTCAACTGCCACAGCCGCGGGGACTGCATGAGTTTGAATTCCTATGTTCGTGAGGCATGGATCGGTGATCAGGTGACTTTTCACAAGAGCAAGCAGGCGCGCGAGAGACGGGCCCGTAAGCGACTGGCAGAAGCAGGTGCGATCGTGCTTCCAACGACAGTGGTGGCGGCGGCAGTGCACTTTGTGTTAGGCCTTTGGCAACCAGAACCGCAAATTCCCGCGATGGCTCGGATTATGCACCACGGGTTGGATCAAGGATTGTCGTTGGTCGCCCTGCTGTTTCCGGCAATCGCTGCATCGCTCGCGGGCATTGAAGCGCATCGCGAGCACTTGCGGCTTGAAAAGCGCAGCGCGAACATGGTTCCGCAACTGCAACGGTTGGACGGGCAGATGAAGTCAGCTACAGAACCGAAGCGGTTTGAAAGTCTCCTACAACAACTCGACGAGATCATGCTGCGAGAAGCGCAGGACTGGCTGATGCTGATGCGGTACGTGGAGATCAAAGCGAGCTGACCATAAATCTATGGAGCCATCTGGCGCGTCTTCAGGCTTAGTATTAAGGATTCGATACGCTCGTTCAAAGGGCCAGACGTTAGGTTAAAAAACATTCGTAAGTAAGTTTTTTCCGTCTCCCATCCCTCGCTGATTCTCCATCAGCACGGCCGTGACCAAGCGAAGTAGGGAGGCCTCGGGAACACTCCGGCCACTCCCGGCGCATAATGTTTGTCCAGTACTGCGACTTTGGTTGTGCTGGAAATGGTCTGTAGTTCGTCTCCAGGGAACTTCCGTCCGAGCCGCGTAGGGCAGTCTACAGCATTGACGAATTCATGCCGCTGCCTGCTGAAGACTGGATCGGCTTCGCCGAGCAGCACGAGGTTGCGAAGCATATATGAGCGCGGAGGAAACTCATTCCAAATGGATCGCCGCATAGCACCGCGGTCGCCCGGCAGAGTACCGCCGTTGTGCCGCCGCCGGTGCGAGGCGCGCCGCTGGTGCCACGTCTGGACCGTTGATCTTATGATCGGAGGCATAGTCGCAGAGAACTGCCGAACGCTATCTTCTAGCGGGAAAGTCAACTTGAAACTCACTGATTCTCTCCATAACTCAACCTTCGATGCGGCATGATTTCGTTTTATCCTTTGTTTCCGCGTACTTGGAAATTGGCACTGCGCTTGCCTTATACGAGGCGGTAGACAACCGCAAAAGACGCGAGCCAAGCCGCTACGGCTCGGAGGCGCGAGAACACCGCGTTGTACCGATACATAGTGTGTCCTTGGAGGGAGCTCGATGAAAACCTGGCCTAAGATCCTGGAGGATTGCGACCGGCTGTTGTCGCCGGCTGACGACAACATCGCGACAGACAAGCGCCCGCCCCAGCGCCGCACTCCTCCTGAGGCCGCATTTCGCATCACGCTCCGCAGAAACGAAAACGCGGACAGCGGCCCCGGCCTGGAAGTTGTGGGCGGAATTCCCAAAATCGTGGCGTGCGTCGTGCATCCGACTCCTCACGCGCGCTGGCTTCCTGACGAGGCAGAGCGTCCTGTGGGAGTCGTGATGCGCCGCGCCCACCGTGAGGACCTGTATCTGTTCTACCGCGCTGGGGACTCCAGCCTGGTTCTCTGCACTCTGCCGGAGAAGCATCAGTCGAAGGTAATGGTGGTTCCGCTGGAAAAGAGCACCGCGATAAGGCAAGCCATTCTTGGCGGGAACATGTGCCGCATTGCGTTCTCCGCTCTGGCGCCAGGCAGCTACCTCGTGGCTGTGTTCTCAATGATCAGCGCGGACGCGCTTTGCCACCAGGCACAACTGCTGCGGAAGCAGGGCCTGCGTGCCAAGGCCTTGAACCTGATCGAGGACGCCTTGGAATTAGATCCCGGGCATTTCGAGGCTTGGACTCGCAAGGGATGCCTGTTGCGCGAAATGGGGCGCCGCGACGAAGCCATGGTCGCCGTGGAAGAAGCCTTGAAGACGAATCCCGAGTGTGCGCTCGCCTGGCGGGCCAAGGGCGCGCTGCTTCGGGACGCAGACAAACACCAGGAAGGACTCGACTGCTATCTCCGCTCGCTGGAACTGGACCCTACAGACTTCCTTTGTTGGCAGAACAAAGGCAACGCGCTGACGGCGTTAGAGCGAACCGAAGATGCCAAGAAAGCCTATGTCGAAGCCGAGCGCGTGCAGAAACTGTATCCGGAGGAGAGGTACTAGAGACGGTATGAAAACTTCAACCAATTCGCAGAAGCAGCAGTGGAATTCCTCGGAGTGGGCGGGCGTCGCTTCGGTTTGGGTCCTGGCCGAGGCAGCAGTAGCTAAACTCTCGCGGGTGTTTCTCTGGGGACCGCCGGGGGTAGGAAAGAGCTATCTCGCCTCACGCGCGGGAAGCTCGCCCGTGCAGGTTACGCTGGCGGAAGACCTGACCGTGCAGGAATTGATGGGGCACTGGGTTCCCGACCGGGTCGAGTGGCATTTCCATTTGGGGCCCGTTTCCCGCGCTTACCAGGAAGGACGCGTGCTGGTGCTGAACGAAATCGGACGCGCCAGC
This sequence comes from Candidatus Sulfotelmatobacter sp., assembly GCA_030049565.1. Taxonomy (GTDB): domain Bacteria; phylum Acidobacteriota; class Terriglobia; order Terriglobales; family Acidobacteriaceae; genus Sulfotelmatobacter. The sequence continues at coordinate 5,338 of JASIKQ010000256.1, read as the reverse complement.
GGCTCGGTGCAGGATTTCCTGCTGGGAGTTCTCGACGACCGCGACGTGGCGTCTCTGGCCTTGCCGAATGGCGAACTCCTCACTCCGGCCGAGGGCTTCAAGGTGGTCGGCACCAGCAACAGCAGCCCGGACCAACTGGATCCCGCGCTACGTTCGCGTTTCGAGGCGGAGATCCACCTCCCGGTTCCCAATGTGACACTGGTGGAGGAGTTGGACCGGCGTTGCCAAGGACTAGGAGGCGCGCTGGCGGACAGCTATCTGGATCCGGAGCGCGCGCTCGATCCGCGGCGCGTGATGTCCTTTATTAACCTGGTTTGCGATGCCGTGCCTTCACGCCAAGCTGCACTTTTGACTTTGGCGGAGCGGGCCCCGGATTTTCTTGCGGCTTTGCAGGCCCGTGGGGTGAGGCTGCCATGCGACACCTTCTGACGCCCGTGCCCAGCATCGCGGCAGGGGCCGGACCGTTCCTGGTTCGCGATAACCCGGAAGACGCTGGCGGGCGATGCGCTCCGCCCGGCCGGAAGGTAACCGGGCTGTTCCAGAGCCCCTTTTCCGTCTCGTCCTCTTTGGCGCTAGGAATCCGGGCGCACGAATACGGCCATCTTGGCTTGTGGCGGCAGAGACTGGGACCATCCCTCCGTTGCTTGCGAGGCCTTCACCGGCGGGGCATCCACAACCTGTGGATTCAGGGCACGCTCGATGTGGTGGTCAACCACTTCATGATGGCGCGAGGCAATCGCGACATCGCCGAACTGTTGTTATGGCAGGACGGACTGTATCCCGACCTGCCGCGCTGGATTGCCGCCATCCTTTATTTACGGGCGGAAGGCTTACGGTATGCGCCCCTGATGCGCATGTCTCTGTTGGCGAGAAGGACCGACTTAACGGGCGACGACTTGGCTTTGCTCGATCAAACCTCCGAACGTCTGGCTCGCTGGGGCGCACAGCCCCTTCCGCTGAATCCGCGGCAGTTTCTGTTGCTGCTGAGGAATCTGCAGAACCGCTTTGGACCCGACTCGCCCGACGCCGAACATCCGCTGGCCCGGATCGCGATGTGTGTCCCCCTCGCCGAGCAAGACGGCAACCAGGCTGACGACGTGCTCGATCCGGAGGATTACCTGGTTAGGGCGGGTGTGTGCGTTCCCGCCAGTGTCCGCATTAAGGGCCTGCGCAGTGGTAAAGACAGCATCCCCTGGGGTCCCATGGATATTTTGGCTCCGCCGCTGACGAATTCGTGCCGGAAACTGCCGGGAATGACCAAGCCAAAACTCGTCTGCGGATATACAGGTGCCTTCCGTTATCCCAGCCGAGCCTTGCTACCGGCGGCCGACGGACGCGCTTTTACCCTTCGCCGCCCTCGATCGGCGCACTGCGGAACGCTGCTGATCGACTGCTCGGGCTCGATGGGTAAACAGGTCACCCACGACCGGCTCATGGCCGTACTGGCACGTAGCCCGAGCGCCACCATCGGCCTCTATGGAGGCCGTCCCGCAAGCGAATCGGGAAGCCTGCTGATTGCGGCACACAACGGCATGCACGCAGCCCGAGAGGTCATCGATAACTGGCCGCACTCGGGAAACGTGGTGGATGGTCCCGCGCTGCAATGGCTGTCTCGACAGAAGATTCCCAGAGTTTGGGTGTCCGACGGTGAGGTGACGGGCCTGAACGATCGCAGCACGATCAATCTCATGGTTGAAGCAGACGCGCTTATTGCCATGGCCCATATCAGAAGGGTTCCTACCCTGGATGATTATTTGGAGGAGAAGCGGGAGACGTAGCACTGCGGACAGATGGGCTGGACACTCTGTAGGCGCTTGCTGATAATGAACTTCTTCTCTGCTTCAAACGAGGTTGGTTGATGCCGATTCAAGCGCTATGGTTCGCCCAAGCCGCGGAGCCGGTGCGAATCTCCATCGCTACGCCGCTTACGGAGGAGTCCATCCCGGCCACGCAGACACCGGCGGTCCTGGTCGTACCCGATTCCGAACTGGGTGTCTTCCAGCGATGCGGCACCCCATTCAAGGATCGTCGCGAAAAGCACGAGGCGAAGTCCCTGGCGGACGTGCTGCTGGGACACGATGGACTGATCCCAGTGATCGATGGCAAGTACACCACGTCTGGGCGACTGCGGCAGGGGATCCGTAGCCTGTTGGAGAATGCCGCCGCAGCCGGCGAACGCAAGGCTTATGTCATTGGAGTCACCGAGCAGATTTTCCAGGAGATGGGGGGCGATACGCAAAGTTGCGAGGCGCAGGCACCGGTCGATCTTGGTCCAGCCCCCCTGCCGCTGCGGCTGGAAGAGTGGCCCGTCCCAGAAGAGCTTGCCAAGCGGTTCTTGGGCGAATCCCTGGAGTACAGGTTCGTGCGGCAAATGATCTTACGCGCCAGAACCAGCGAGCTGCCGGTACTGATCCTAGGCGAGACCGGAACCGGCAAGAACGTCATCGCTCGCGCCATTCACGAGTTTGAATCGAAGCGGGAACGCTTTGTCGAGGTGAACTGTGGCGCCATCCCCAGTGAGCTGCTGGAATCCGAACTGTTCGGCCACATGTCCGGGGCCTTTACCGGTGCGAGCACTTCCAAAATAGGGCTGTGGGAATTCGCCGGAAACGGGACCCTGTTTCTCGACGAGATCGGCGATCTCACCCCGAATCATCAGGCAAAGATTCTGCGCGCTCTGCAGGAGCGAAAAATTCGGCGCCTGGGAAGCACCGACGAGATTCCGGTTCAGGCGCGCATCATCGCCGCCACCAATCGCAATCTCTACGCCATGATGCAGACGGGACAATTCCGCCAAGATCTGTACTACCGGCTGCGTCAGCTCGTGATCTATGCGCCCCCGTTACGCAGCGATCCCAGCAATATCGCCCTGCTCGCCAAAGCTCACTGGAAGAAGCTGCGCCGCGATCAAGCCGGACTTAACGCCAATGTTCTGAAGGAGCTGTGCGCCATGCGCTGGCCCGGCAACGTCCGCGAATTGCACTCGTTTCTCGAAGCGCTCAACTCGTTCCATAGGACTGAGGAGTTGCGCGTCGATCATCTCAGGGAACTCCAACGTTACTATGCTCTGCCGGTCGAAGGCTACGTCACTGATGCCGAAGATCCGAGCTACCATCGTATCGAATGTCTGCGGCGCCTCCGCCGCACCGACGAGGTCCTGCATGCTTGCGAGCAACACCTGAAACCGCTGGCCGACGGCCAGCCGCTCCGCGAACACGAACGCAGCCTGCTGGCGCAGATTAGCGCGGAATTGCAGATCCTGCTTTCACAACGGCTCTACTTCCATAGCCAGGAAACCTACGACGCCGTCGCCCGGCTCGATAGCGACCTCGATCACCTTTTTTTGCTTCCCGAACACGATGCCCGGCCGCAAACTCGTTTTTGGAACGGCACCCTGGCGCCGCACCTGCACCAGGCGATCGGCCGCCTGTTTGGCGAAGTCCAGCAGTTAATGAGAGAAGGCTGAGAGGAACACCGAGTATATCAACGCTTTCAATCATGGACGATGTACGCAGGGGAGTGATATGGGGACCGATATTAATTGCTTTAAAGAGTACCGCGACAGGGCCGGTAACTGGCACTTTGTGGCGGAGGGACCCTCGAGCAGGAACTATAACTTTTTTGCTTGGCTAGCCGACGTGCGAAATCATATGTGGGGCGAAGAAATGCCCGTGCTCGCGCCGCTGCGCGGGTTGCCTAGCGGAGTCAGCGCTTCGCTGGCCAAAAGGTGCGATCCCGACGACATACATTCAGCTAGTTACTTTACGCTCGCGGAACTGCGCGCGGGCTGGGAACGTACGAAGGATTTAGAAGTTTGGTTTAATGGAGCGCTAGATCCAAGCAACCCCGACGAAAAACTGGCTGCTTGGCTGGACGCACCAGAGGATACGCGGGGCGCGCCGCCCTGCAGTTACGGTAGCTGTGGACCGAAAAACTTCCGTTGGAAGCAAACAGTTAAAGAATTAATTGAATCTTCCTACTTAGAGTTAGAGCGCTTCTTGGCGGCAACGGCAAAACGGCGGAAATTGTCGGCAGACGACGTGCGAACTGTGTTTTGGTTCGACAGCTAATATGCCTTCGCACCAAGCGTACTCGGAGCGCCGCAGGCATCAAGACGCACTCCGCGCTTTTCGACCTACCTCCGGCCGCGACCTACGAAGAGCTGCACGCGCGTTACTTGCAGATCGCAATTTGAAGCTCTTGGCTCTGACGGCTCTTGTCGAACGGCGCACGCTTCTAGGCCATTGACCTGCGCTGGGGTGTGCGCGACGAGGCGGCGCTTGACCGGAGTTCATGTTCTCTTCAGCAACCCTATTACCTGTTCCGCCAGCGCCGCGTTCCCGGCCGCAACAAACGGCGTGCGTTTCGGATGTTTGGCATCCTTACGAAAGGCTGTGAAGATTTCGTCCAGGTTGAGCTGGGACGTGATGGGATTCCCCTGTAGGTCGAGAATCGTCAGGCCGGTTTTTAGGCCGATGTAAAGTCCCGGAAGAATGTCGTAGGTAGCGAAACCCTTGGCGAATTCAATCGCCACATCCGCATAGCCCGCGGCCACCTGAATGATGGTGTTCGATCCCCAGGAAAGATTCACGCGACCGTCCTGCTCGCGGACGGCGTCCATCAAGGCCGTTTGCTCCGCGAGCGCCTGATACCGGTCCACCTTCGTCGTCAACACATTCACTCGCGCGCCCGCCAGGCTTGATCTAGGTTGTCCACCACCATCCAGCCGAAACCACGAGTGCGTGATGAAATCCAAACATTCTGCGTAACCGCTCCTGGACGCCCAATAAATCCAGTCTAGGAAAATGTCCCCTGCCGCGGCGGCGATCACGTCGTTCTCGCGCCGGTCATAAACGGCGATCAACGACCAACCGCCTTGCAGCGCCTCGACAAATTCCGTCCCGTCAATTGGGTCAACGAACACGACCAGATCCGCGTCGGCCTCACTGGCGCCTTCGGGAAATGTCTGGATGCCTAGTTCCTCGGAAAACACCGTGTAAGCCTTCACGCCCGGTAGCTTTGCGAACTTGAACCGCAACGCTTCGATGATGAGGTCTTCCGCCTCCTGATCGATCGCTTTGGTGAGATTCAATTCGGACTTCTCGAAGTGAACATTCTGCACCTGCCCCTTGAGGGCGGGCAGGTTCTCGTTGCGCATCCGGCTGCGCACATGATCCATCGCCTGCATGATGATTTGCCGGCAATACCGCAGCACCAGATGGTCCAAGGTCAAGTCTTCCATAAGATTCCTTGCCCGAAACGCAGGCCTTTACGCCGCATCGGCCGGAATGGAGTCGCGAATGCGCTGGATCTGGGGCACGAGTTGCTGGTAGCCGTG
>JASIKQ010000255.1 GCA_030049565.1 Candidatus Sulfotelmatobacter sp. | reverse complement strand
AAAACAGGCCGTGGCTCATCATTCGTTGGGAACGCGTCAGTTCATTGACGATGTTGCGCGTTCGTACCATTTCGTCGGGCGGGATGACCATCTTAGCGTCGGTGATGTCGGGGATGCCGCTCAGGCAGGCCACGGCCGTATCGCTGTCGAGAAAAACTTCCTTGATGTAGTTTTCCACCTCAAAGTCGGATTGTTTCGGCTCTTTTCCTCTCAGGACGGGATTAAATTGTCCGGCTGAACGGCGAGTGTCGAAGACGTTTGCTGGTCCGATAAAATGCCGGCCTGCGGCCACGTGATGGGTTTGCACGTCGAAGATGAAGTAATCGGTCTTCATTGCGCTGGCAGCGGCCATGTCGTGCAACTCCGCTGCGTCCACCTTGAAGAAGTGACCAAACACGCTATTCATGGCAGCAAAGCCCGCGGCCATGCCACAACTCATGCGAAAGAACTGCCTGCGGTCGACACCCAATTTTTTCGAAATTCTCGTGCCCATCTCAAACAAAGTGTTCTCGACAGCGCGTTGTTCTGCCGTCTGTGGGAGAGGAATAAATTCCTCGTTAGAGACGACTTGGGTGGGGATGGGAAGGTGCCGATCCAGGTAATCGTCGAGTTCGTGTTTGCGCACCCAGCCATCGTAGTTCTTGGGCTCGCGGACCGGGGGGAGGGTCTTGGAGTTGCTCATACTCTGATATCCCCGAATCTGTCGAATGACGGTCGTCTGTGATCTTGCTCAATGAATGGGGGAGGGGCAAGTTGCAGCACGTCTTCGATTAATGGTCGCTGTCTCTCAGCAAACTCCTGAACTATGCCGATTGCCAAAACCCCTACCACGTTTCACCCGATTCACTTTTCCTGTATCGATTCCAGGTATCGATTCAGATTGGCAACGCGCATCTGAACCTGCTCTTCGTGGCCTTGGCTCATCTTCCAGAATACCGGGCCCCAGACGGGCATGTCCTGATCCCCATGCGCCACGAGCTTTGTCTGCCCGCGAAGAATGCTCGTGACTTTGTCCGCGGGGTACTTGCCGCCATTTTGTTTAGCCAATGCGGTCAGATCAGCCGGAGCCTGCTTCAGGGCGCTGGCAGCAGGGCCGTCTCCCTTAGCGTCCTTGCCGTGGCAGGAGGCGCAGTAACTCATGAACATTTCCTTACCCGAGGCGGGCGAGGTGGCTGGTGCGGTTGTGTGCTTAACAGTAGGCGTTGCCTCCTGCCCAGAGGAAGTAAATGCACCTGCGAACGCCAGTAAGGCCACGAAATTCAGGTATCGAAATCTCATGAAAACCCTCCCCATCAGAAATCCTTGAGCACGCCGCCCAGGCGCGCAGGAATATGCGCCTGGGAGATATATTTCTGCCTCAGAACGTGAATCTCACGGAGAATTGAAGCTGTCGCGCATTGAAGGCTGTGCGCGGCACTCCGAAGTTCGTATTTGGACTCGTCGGGATGAACAGGGACGTTCCGATCGGGGTCGGGGCCACCGACCCCCCGGGAACCGCGATGCCACTGTTCGGGCAGGCTACGGATGGCGAGCCTTGCTGGATAGCGCGAGTCATCGCATCGTTATAGTGCCCAGGGACGCCTCCGCAAAACACGGGTGAGCCATAAACACTGGTAATCTCATCGTAGTTTGCCCGATTAAGCAAGTTGAAGGCATCGAACGCTAGATTCGCGGTATAGCGGTCGTTGATGTGCAACGCTCGGGTAACACGCAGGTCCCAGTTGTAATACGGATCGCCGATGTACGTATTCCTGTCGATCATGGTCTGGCAGTTCTGTACGTCTGGACAAGAACCGGGCACGAACTGCGACCCGCCGACGCGGTCGGTAGAGCCGCCGGCGACATCGTTCAAAGAGTTGCTGCCGTAAAAAATTGTGAAAGGCCGGCCCGATTGCAGGGTGACGATATTGCTCAACTCAAAATTTCGCCAGGGGCCATTTTGCGGCGCAACGGCGGTAAAGTTGGCCACCAGACGATGCCGCGCATCCTGATTGGAGTTGGAACGTTCCGCAGCATAGTCAAACTGGTTAGGCGGCAGGTTGATAAAAGTCGTAAAGTTGCCATTGTCGATGGTGTGGGAATAGGTGTAATTCGCCGTCAGGTTGAAGTGTTTCGCCCGTTCCAGCACGGTCAGCGTTCCCCCGTGGTAGATGGCGTTCGCGACATCGTTGTTGTAATCCTCAAGGCCACTGTTGATAGTTCGCAGGCCGGAAGTACCCGGCACGCCAAAAGCTGGAATCCCGCCCGCCCCTCCAAAGAACGGTCCCAGGCCGGCGATGGCGCCAGTTCCAAGGGTCGGAGTTCCCGTGCACGGCGAGAGTGATCCGTCGGCGTTGAGCCATCCCGGCACCCATTCCTGGACAACTCCGGCGACAAATGTGGGGTCGGTTGGTGTGGCCGACTTGGTTGTACCGGCTGGGCAGGGGACGTTGAGATTGTTCCCGCGCACCAACTTGTGAGCCTCGACGAATAAATAGCTGAGCTGGAGCGCGAAGCCACGGCCGAGTTGATGGTCAATTTCGAAACTACCTTGCTCGGCGTAAGGCGCGCGGGAGTTGTGGTCCATGCCACCTTCGCCGATGCCGCAGGCGCCGGTGGTCGAGCAGGTGCCGGCCATTTCTACCGAGGGGAAAGCCGTGTTGTAGGCACCCGTTTGTATAATCTTGGCCGCGAGACAAGGTGCCTCTGGAACACCAGCGCAGGGTGAGCCGGGAGGGCCGATCTGGGGGGGGTCTGCCAGAAGCTGGTAGCCTTGCCCGGCCTGCCCAAGATTCGACATGATATTGGGGAATACCTGGGGCAGGATGTGATTAGCAGCGCAAATGGCTGCGATGCCCCCGGGCGCCTGATTGTCGCATTGATAGCCCGCAACTATCTTCTGCGTGTTCGGTACAAAGAAGAAAGTCAGGTTTTGCCGGTCGAAGAAAATTCCGAATCCCGCGCGAATCACCGTGCTGCTGTTGGGAGCATAGGCAAACCCAAGCCGTGGCTGAAACTCGTTGTATTGTTTGTTTACGAATTCCGCGAGACCGGTTTCATAGTCCCACCGCAGGCCATAATTCACGGTTAGTTTGGGACTTAGTTTCCATTGATCCTGGGCGTAGCCGCCCCAGTATCCGTGGTTGATGTTCCGGCTGTAACCGTTGAATAGCGAAGGCTGGTAAGCATCGGCCCACGTTGAATTGGGGAATCCGGCGCCGTTGAGCGGATTGGCCGTCGTAATAGTCGGAACGCAGGGTGTGGGGCCGGTGGAATCGCCGCCGCAGGCGGTGGGATTGGTGGGCAGCGATGTGCCCGCATACATAAACACCACGCCGTTGTCGCCAGGGACCGGACACGGGAGGGTAGATGCGTCGAGGCCGGTACCTGCGGTCGGATACGCAGCACCGTAGTTCGTGTTGAAGTACTCCGCGAAGGTCGTGAAACAGCTTATGCCTGGGATGAGCAGGCGGACGGGCATGAACCCGGGAAAATTCTCCAAGCTGGTTAGCCAGTTGCCGTCAAACCCAAATTTCGCGAGGTGATTGCCCTTCACCCAGGATATCGACTCGGAAAGCTCAGCCCGAGTCTCGTAAAGCCGGTCGTTCGTCCCGAAATTGTGCCCCACTTCGAGATCATTCAGGATGCTGAAGTCCGGCTCCCCTGTAGCCCCGGGAAAGTTGTAGTGCCGCCGCGCGTATTGGGCGAGCACTGTATTGACCAGATTGGATTTCAACGATGAGTTTACGGTGGCAACGATGGCCTGGTCGCGAATGAAAAGATCGCGGCCGCCGCTGGGCACACCAACCCCGCCGCCATCGAGCGTTTGCCCTACCAGTTCGTTCGTTGAACGGCTGTCTTCCACGTTGTAGCGCAAGGCCAAGCGATTGTTCGCGGTCAATTGGTGGTCAATACGAGCAAAGCCGAAATCGTCATTGGCGGTTTTCAGGAAGCCTTGCAGGAATCCGAAGGCTTCACCTTGCGTGATGTTGGCCGGATTGCCGGCGAAATTGGGCAGACATGTGCTGACCGAGCCAAGACAGGCCTCAGGAGCAATACCCATCAGCGCCTTGGCTTGGTCTATCAGCAAAATGTTATTGACCAAATCAGGCGGATAGACCGGAGACTTGGCGCTGCGTTCGCCTTCGTAGTTTGCATAAAAGAAGGTCTTGTCTTTGACGATCGGGCCACCAAGCGATGCTCCGAACTGATTTTGCCGAACTGCATGCGGCAAAGGTGCGGGTTGTAGCGGCGAGCGCGCATCGAATGCGCTGTTCTGAAAAAACTCGTAGAGCGAACCGTGCAGATTGTTGGTGCCCGACTTGGTCACAATGTTGACGATTCCGCCGACCGCACGGCCATATTCCGCGCCAAAACTGTTATTGACGACTCGAAACTCCTGTACGGACTCCTGGGGCGGTGTGGCGCGCTGGATGCCACTGGCGGAGTTGACAAAGTCGGCGCCGTCCACCGTGATCTCGTTGCTGAACGAGCGCATGCCGCCAAAGGAGATCTGCGTCACCTCAAACTCGGTGAAGGTTGTGCCCAGGCTGGTGCGACTGGAGGCCACGCCCGGCGTGAGGAGCGCAAAGTCTGTAAACACACGACTGCTTGTGGGCAAGTCTTCTATCTGCTGGGTTTCCACCACCTGGCTGATCTCTGTCTTGGTGGGCTCGATGAGCGGGGCTTCCGTGGTTACGGTAACGGTTTCAGAGGCTGCAGCAACCCTCAAATTGACGTTGGCGGTTTGGACCTGGCCGACCGTCAGCGTGATGCCGGTCTCCTGAAACTTGGCGAAGCCGGAGGCGGTAACTGTCAGCTCGTATTTTCCGGGAGGAAGATTGGGGACTACGTAAAAGCCTGTGGTATTGGTGGTGGCGTGAAAACTCTGGCCAGTGTCGGGATCGCGCACCACCACCTGCGCGCTAACCACCGCTCGACCTCCGGGGTCGAGGACCGTGCCGTTCAGTTGAGCGAAGCTCAGGGCTTGAGCCGCTGCCGATGGCGCAAGAGTTCCCAATACAGCGAAAAGGAAAAGAACAACACCCAGCCAGCGTGTCCTCATAAGATCCCCTTCGTGGCAAGTCTTTTTAATGCTTGACCAAAAAGACAGTCTTAGAAAGCCGATCCGAGCACAGCTAGTAGTCAGCAGGTATAAAACCGGAAGCTGAAGTCGCGCGCCCACTACTCCCACAGAAAAATGCCCGCCAATGATTACTATGTTCCAATGCATACTGTCAACTTAAAAATGTATACAGGAATCGAGACGGGAGGAACGCTTGCCGGGTTTTGCTTGAACTTAGGCGAATCGATCAGATTTAGTGTATGCAATCAGCAATCGACAATTCCCGGTGTGGTCACCAGCTCCGCCAGGCCCCGCAGGACGCGGTGAGGCCTTCTTCCCAAAGGCTGCCTGGCCCAGTCGCGTGCTTTGGAAATGCCTGTGGTCACTCCGAAACCCACCGCGCCGCCTCGCCGGGCCATAATCATTTCGACCAGAGGATCGTCTCCCACGACCCCGACTTTACTCATGGGGGTGCCCAGCCTTTTTGCCACTAACCTCAATGCGTGGAGGGAAGGCTTCCCGGTGAGAATCATGGGCGCGCGTGTGATCCTGCGCACGGCGGCCGAGATGGCGTAGGAATAACCCATGCTCTTTCCGCCAGCGGTAGCGAAAAATGGGACGTCAGAAGCGACATACAGCTCGGCGCCATTCCAGATCGCCTTCACGGCGGCCTCGATGTCTTTCATGCGGCAGTCGGGATGCCATCCGATGTAGACAGCATCCACCTCGTCAGTGCCTTCTTCGTTAGGAAAAATCGCCTGGATTCCCGCCTGTGCCAGCGGCTGCCCTACGCCCGGCGTCCCTAAGACAAGAACTCGCTTCACGCCACGGCGGGGCATAAGGTCGGCAGCCACGCTGGAAGGAGTAAGCAGAGCATCATCAGAGATCGGCAGGCCAACAGCGCGCAGTTTGGGGGCCTGCTCCGACGAGGGGTAATGCGTTCCATTCGTAAGGACAACAAAGGGAATGCCGCGTGCCTGCAACTCGTTAAGCACCTCAACGGCGCCGGGGAGCGCCTGATAGCCGCTGAAAGAGCGATCAGTCAGGACCAAAGTCCCATCGAGGTCGAACACGAAGCCGTTTATGGGTCGGAGCCGCCCCTCTTTGCTGAGGCTATGTCTGTTACGGTCGGATTCGCGTTTCATGCCGTCGCCTTGCAGCGCGCTGGCGAGCCCTTCAACTCCAGCCGAAAACCAGGTTTCTCAACCGACAGACGTGCGATGTCGCGGCGCGCAGCCAGCTGACGAAGCAATTGAATCACCGGGGCAACGTCAGGATTGTAGGTTTGCGTTGCTGGCCCGCCGGCTTTCATGGCGTCGACTTGCTCACCCGGCATCGTCGCGCGAAGCAGAAATTCTTCATCGCTCAGCTCCGGCCCAATTCGTCTACGCAATTCAGGAAGAGACGGCATGCCCGGCTCATCGCGAAGCTCGCGAGTTCGTGGCAACGAATTGATGCGCTCCATCACCTCCGGCGCAATCGGCAGGCCGGGCTTTCCGAACCGGCCCAGCGTGTAGCGAATTAATTCATCCGCTACAACCGCGTATCGCTCATGGCGCGTTACGTTCATGACCGCCTGGGTCAGCAGCATCTGCGAGAAAGGAGTCATTACAATTGGCCAGCCTAATTCTTGACGCACCCTGCCCAACTCTTCGATGACGGCTCCTTCCAGGTGAGTAAGCCTGTTTTCCGCCAGGTGCCGACGCATCGTGCCAGTCATACCTCCGGGCAATTGATGATGGAAGTATGCGGCGTCA
>JASIKQ010000254.1 GCA_030049565.1 Candidatus Sulfotelmatobacter sp. | reverse complement strand
GCGGAATCGCAGTAATCGAGATGTGCGACCCGCCGGCGAATACCTACACCTATGAGATGAATCGGCAGCTCGACGACGCGATTCTGCGCGCACGCATGGACAACGACGTTTACGTCATCGTGATGACGGGCGCGGGCGACAAATTTTTCTCCGCGGGCGCGAATATCAAGATGCTGTCGAGCGTCGATCCGACGTTCAAGTATTACTTCTGCCTGCACGCCAACGAAATGCTGCTGCGGCTGGAGCACACGCCGAAATTAGTGATCGCGGCCATCAACGGCCACTGCGTGGGCGGGGGGTTGGAGATTGCGATGGCGGCCGATATTCGCATCGCGCGCAAAGATGCAGGCAAGATTGGACTCCCGGAAGTGAATCTGGGAGTGCTTCCTGGAACCGGTGGAACGCAGCGGCTTTCGCGCCTGGTGGGCAAAAGTAAAGCCATCGAGCTGATGGTTACGGGCAACACGTTCTCGTTTGAAGAGGCGCTGGAGCTGGGAATTGTGAACGACATTTTCGAGCGCGATGGCTTTATCGAAAACGTCATGGAGTACGCGCGGCAATTCTGTCCGCCGAACAAGGCCGCGAAGGCGGTTGGCCGCATTAAGCGCGCGGTGCAGACGGGATGGGAGATTCCCATGGAATCGGCGCTGGCTGTGGAACGCGAGAATCAGCAGTTGCTGTTCCAGAGCGAAGATGCGAAAGAAGGCCTGGCTGCGTATGTGGAGAAGAGACCGGCGGCATTCAAGGCGAAATAAAAACGCCCGAGCCGGGCGGGTAGCCGACCAACTGACGGCGAAGGGAACGTTGGGCGCCGCATGTTGAGCGTAGCATTTGCGGCCGTGGCTAGAAGGAAAGCTGAATGCTTGCAGCGAAGACGAAGATTGAAGCGGGCCAGTTGCTGATTGACGGCAAATGGGTTGACGCTAACGGAGCCTTCCATACCGTCAATCCGGCCACCGGCGAGGCGTTGACGCAAATCGCCGAAGGCACTGCTGCCGATGTCGACCGCGCGGTGGAAGCCGCGCGGCGCGCGCTGGAGGATCGTAACGGTCCATGGCGAAAGATGTCGGCCAGCGAGCGCGGACGCCTGATCTGGAAGCTCGCCGATCTGCTGGAACAAAATATCGACGAGTTCGCCGAGCTTGAAACGCTCGACAACGGGAAGCCGATCTTCGAATCGCGCTACGTCGATATGCCGATGGTGATCGATGTTCTGCGTTACTACGCGGGCCTCGCGACCAAGATTCACGGGGAAACGATCAATACAACCGAGTCTGCCTTTACCTACACGCTGCGCGAACCCGTAGGCGTTGTCGGGATGATCGTGCCCTGGAACTTCCCCTTGTTGCTGGCTTCGTGGAAGCTTGGCCCGGCGCTGGCGTGTGGAAACACGGTTGTGTGGAAGCCTGCCAGTCAGACTTCGCTGACCACGCTGCGATTCGGAAAACTGGCCATGGAAGCCGGCGTTCCGTCGGGTGTGATTAACATTGTGACCGGGCCGGGTGCAATTGGCCGGGCGATGGTGAAGCATCCCGGTATCGACAAAATCGCATTTACAGGATCGACCGCAGTGGGCCAGGAAATCATGCGCAGCGCGTCCGACACGCTGAAGCGGATCACGTTGGAACTCGGCGGGAAATCGCCCAACATTGTTTTTGCTGATTCCGATGTCGACAGTGCCGTAAAAGGCGCGATTACCGGAATTTTTTACGGAAAGGGAGAAGTCTGCAATGCGGGTTCGCGGCTTGTTCTGGAAAGCAAAGTGAAAGACGAATTCACCGAAAAACTGGTGGCGCGCGCGAGCAAGATGCGGCCCGCCGACCCGCTCGATCCGAAAACACGATTGGGCGCCATCGTCAGTCAGGAACAAATGAATAGCGTTCTCAGCTACATCGAGGCTGGCAAGCGAGAAGGCGCAAAACTGGTGGCTGGGGGCAATCGAGTTTCGGTCGATGGCGGCAAGGGATTCTTCATTGAGCCCACGATTTTCGGCGACGTGAAGAACAATATGACTATCGCGCAGGAAGAAATTTTTGGTCCAGTGCTTTCGGTTTTGAGCTTCGATGACGTGGATGAAGTGATCGAGCAAGCCAACAATAATCCATACGGGCTGGCGTCCGCGGTGTGGACGCGCGACATCAAGAAGGCACACAGTGTTTCGCGGCGGCTAAAGGCAGGCACGGTGTGGATCAATACGTATGGACTGATGGACGCATCGCTTCCGTTTGGTGGCTACAAGAGTTCGGGATTCGGCCGGGAACTGGGCGCACACGCGGTTGAGCATTACACGGAGATGAAAACGGTCTGGCTGAATATGGGATAAGGAGGCGCTCCAGACGCGCGATTTAAGTCCTTGCAAAAAGCGCGAGGACTTGGCGCGGCGCGTCCAGATCCTTCGCCAAGCAAAAGACGCTTGGCTCAGGGTGACAAAGTGGGGAGGAATCATGCCAGGAAAAGTAGCAAAAATCGGAACTTTTAGTGATTGGATTGGCCTGTTCAACGACTGGCGCAAAGAAATCGGCGTCAACACGGAGGATATCGAATCCTTCCACTTCGATACTCTCTATGGCGCCATCGATACGGAAGAAATTGAATTCGGCGCGTACAAGGGCAAGCGCAAATGGGAGAACCTGCGGCAAATACCCACGCAGCAGATGCGCGACGCGCTGATGAACATGATCGTCTATCAGGGCGACACCGAGTTCGCCAGCGTCGAGCAACAGCGCAACTTGCTCGAAAATGCGCCGACCGATTGGGACCGCCGCGCCATCACCCGCGTGATGATCGAAGAGATGCGCCA
>JASIKQ010000253.1 GCA_030049565.1 Candidatus Sulfotelmatobacter sp. | reverse complement strand
TCGAGGTGATAATAAATATTTTCTGTCAGGTAGGAACGAACGTCCTGTACTGAGATGGCTAGTCGTGGACCCCATTCACAGGCGATGTGATGTAGATTTTCGAGCTCCAGGCCGTGGTTACGCGAATGCTGAAAGATGGATGTCAGGTCCAGCGGCGATGCGTCGTGCGATCCACGTTCCTCGAGCGCTGCGGCGCGAACCGCCCAGAAGGCAAATACGAAGGGCTTGCCAGTGTAGCGAATCCACTCTTCGGCAAGATCGAGCGTGAAATAGCGCGAGCGATCGACTTGCAATGCCGGGTCGCCGATCAATAGCCCAGCATCGCACGCGTCGAGCATTTGGTCGACCTTCGGCGCCATGGACTTGAATTCCCTTCCCCCGCCCAGCCATTTCGCGAACAAGATCTTGGTCAACGCGACTGACGTCATCGACGATGTGTCGAGAGCTATCGTGCGAATTTTTTCCAGGGGGACTCTGCTCACCAACAGAATCGAACGCACTGGCTGCCTCGAAGCAATGGCGATATCGGGAATAACCTTCAGGTTCGGGATTTGTGCGTAAGCAGCGGCTGGAATGATGCCGATGTCAGCGGTTCCTTCTTTCAACGCGCGCGCGCAAGCAGATGGGATCGTGTAGGAGATATCGAAATTATGTCCAGCTTCGCCGTATTCCAAATCCCACATCAAAGGCGCGGTATTGAGGTAAGAAATCGCAGAGATACGCAGGCGTGACATTCCGATTTGATTCTAGCAGAGGATTTTGACAGGGATTTGTGAGGAGTGTCCTTGACTTTGGATTCAGTCAGTGATTAGAGTCCGCCCCATCTGGACGAATTGGAGTGCCAAATCATGACTGCCGCCATTGCTCCATCCCCATCTGCGACTCATCTTCTCGAGTGGCTTGCACTTTCACTGACACCCGGTCTCGGGCCGACGAAAGCGCGGAAATTAGTCGAGCGCTTCGGAAGTCCCGATGCGATATTCCGGGCATCGCTGACTGAACTGGAAGGCACCGGCATTCAAGCTGCCTCCGCGCAAGCGATCGCTACAGGAAGAGCAGCCGAGCTCGCGCGGGAAGAACTGGCCAAGGCAGCGTCGGGACGAGCGACGGTGATTTCGACGGAAGATCCAGCATACCCGCCGCGATTGAAAGAAATTTACGATCCGCCGCTGGTCTTGTACGTCCGCGGAAACACAGAATTGCTGGCGCAGCCGGGAATTGCGATGGTGGGCACGCGGCACCCCACACCCTATGGGTCGGGCATGGCGGAGCGGCTGGCATGCGATCTGGCCAATCAGGGGCTGGTCATTATCAGTGGCATGGCGCGCGGCGTTGACACGGCCAGCCATCGTGGAGCGATTGCGGCGAAGGGCAAGACCATCGCCGTGTTTGGCACGGGTGTGGATGTAATTTATCCGAAGGAAAATTCCCGGCTGGCGGAGCAGATTCTGGCGTTGGGCGGAGCGTTGATTTCCGAGTTTGCTTTGGGAACTTTTGCCGCTCCGCAGAACTTCCCCATACGCAATCGGATTTTGAGCGGAATGTCAGTGGGCGTTCTCGTGGTCGAGGCCGGTGAATATTCCGGAACGCGCATCACCGCGCGTTGCGCCCTCGAACAAAATCGCGATGTGTTTGCCGTGCCAGGAAATGTGACCAACAAAAACTCCTGGGGGCCAAACACGCTGATTAAACAAGGCGCAAAGCTCGTGGCCACCTGGGAAGACGTGTGGGAAGATCTCCCGCCCGAAGTCAAACTTACAATGACGCCGACGATGGGTGTTGAATCCCCAGGCCACGCAACGTCATCTCTATTTCCAGACGAAGGGCTTCCTCCTCACGAAAAGCGAATCCTCAGCCTGCTCAAGGCCGACGAAGCCACCCACATTGATGAACTGGTGGAAAAGCTGGAGAACGAGATGTCGTCTTCAGAAATCTTCGCGGCGCTGTTCGAGCTGGAACTGGCCGGCAAAGTGAAGCAGATGCCGGGAAAGAATTTTGTAAAAAGCTTCTAGCTGCTAGCTCCTAGCTTCTAGCTAAACCTTGAGGAGGCTGCCGATGGAGGATTTCAAGAACTTGAAGGTTTGGAAGAAAGCTCACGAACTGACGCTTGTGGTGTATCAACGCACGAGAGCTTTTCCCAAGGACGAGATTTACGGATTAACAAGTCAGTTGCGCCGATCGGCCGCATCAATCGGTGCAAACATTGCCGAAGGCTGCGGACGTAGGTCTGATGCCGAGATGAAGCGCTTTCTGCAGATTGCGCGAGGTTCAGCAAGTGAGTTGGAATACCATTTGCTGCTTGCAAGAGATTTGGGGTTTCTTGGCACTAGCGATTTTCAACGCTTGGATGAGAAAATCCTCGAGGTCCAGCGCATGTTAGCCTCGCTTGTTCAGCGTTTGCAAGGTCCAGTCCTAGCTAGGAGCTAGCAGCTAGAAGCTCTTCCTCCCGTTACTTGTTGCCATCGTCCCATTCGTGCTAGCTTCGGAAGGAATTGAGGAAACATTGTCCAAGGGTTTAGTCATCGTCGAATCGCCGGCTAAGGCGAAGACCATCCAGAAGTATCTGGGCAAGGGATTTTCTGTCGAGGCCTCGCTTGGGCACGTCAAAGATCTGCCCAAGAGCACTCTGGGTGTCGACATCAATGAGAATTTTGCCACCGATTACGTGGTCATTCCCGGCAAAGAAAAGGTATTGGCCAGGCTGAAGAAAGTCGCTTCCGGCATGGATTCCATTTATCTCGCGCCTGACCCCGACCGTGAAGGCGAAGCCATTGCCGCGCACCTGGCGGAAGAACTGGATGGCAACGGAGCGCGGACCAGGAAGAAAAAGAAAAAAGCCGATCGGGATGGGCCGCCACGCATTCAGCGCGTAACCTTTAACGAAATTACCAAACGGGCGGTGCAGGCGGCGTTCGAGCATCCCCGGGCCATTGATCAGAATCTGGTGGACGCGCAGCAGGCGCGGCGCGTCTTGGATCGCTTAGTGGGGTACCAGGTTTCTCCGCTGCTATGGGATAAAGTTCGCCGTGGACTCTCCGCCGGCCGCGTGCAGACTGTCGCGTTGCGATTGATCGTCGAGCGCGAACGCGAGATCAAGGCGTTCGAGAAAAAAGAATATTGGACAATTGACGCGCATCTCGCCGCCCATAAGCCCCCCGCATTCGATGCGCGCTTTTTTGGCAAGGGCGAAGAAAAGATTGAAATCGCCAACGGCGAGGATGCGGAGAAGATTCGCGATGCGCTGGAAACCGCTGGCTGGGTGGTTCGCTCCGTCGATAAGAAGGAGCGTCGTCGTAACGCCGCCGCTCCTTTTACCACAAGCAAACTGCAACAGGATGCGTCGCGCAAGCTGCGCTTCAGCGTGAAGCGCACCATGATGATCGCTCAGCGCCTCTACGAGGGCGTCGAGCTTGGCGATGAGGGGCTGGTCGGCTTGATCACCTACATGCGTACCGACTCCACCCGCGTTGCGCCGGAAGCGATTCAGGAAGTGCGCGAGTACGTTGGCAGGGAGTATGGGCCCACTTATCTGCCGGAAACTCCCAACACATTTAAAGAAAAAAAAGAAGCGCAGGCGGCGCATGAAGCTATTCGTCCTACCTCGG
>JASIKQ010000252.1 GCA_030049565.1 Candidatus Sulfotelmatobacter sp. | reverse complement strand
CATTACGGATTGGATCACGGCGCATACGAGCAAGGGAGAGTCTCTCCAATCCTACGATCTGGAGCGTCTCACGATGCAGGTGACAGGCGATGTTGCCACCACGACGTATCGCGTTCGCCAGAAATGGGTCGATCAAGCTGGAGGGGGCGGCCCTCAACCATCCGGGTTATCCACACGTGGATTCGTAGCCCTAGTGGCAGCTGGCAAATCATCTCAGGGATGTCGGCGCCAACGAATGCCGAAGGCCATTAAAGAAGGCCACTCTACTGCTTTCTCTCGGAAGTTCGCTTTCGCAGGTACGTAGGCGGCGTGTGGTTTCCTTGGATATTCGAACAAAATGCAGTTGGGCGGCGCCCGGATTGCTCCGCGCTCGCAAACAATGTATCAATCCTTGAGTGTCTTTTCCGTCGGATTTTCGTTCAGTGTCGGCCCCAGCCCCAGGCGTTGAAGAGTGCTGGATGCAGCTTGACGGCGCGCGCATTCGCTACTTGCGCGCCGGCTCCGGCCCGCCGCTCATCCTTCTGCATGGCCTGCTGGGATATTCGTTTTCCTGGCGCTTCACCATCCCCGCGCTGGCACGTTACGCCACGGCCTATGCTCCCGACCTGATAGGCGCGGGATTCTCTGATCGGCCGGCCGGGCTCGATCATTCCATGCGCGGGACGGCACGGCGCATGCTGCAGTTCATTAAAAACCTGGGCGTCACGTCGTTTGACCTGCTGGGAACTTCGCACGGCGGGGCGGTCGCGATGATGATGGCGGCGGAATGTCCCCGTATGGGCATGCATCTTCGGAAGCTGATCTTAGTGGCGCCGGTAAATCCCTTTTCGCCGCATGGCAAGCGGCTGGCGCCGTTTATCGGCAGTGAAGTCGGATCTGCATGCTTCCGAATGTTGCTTCCGCAGATGCGTTTTTTGTATGCCTATTGGCACGCGCGCATGTATGGCGATCGCAGCCGGATACCGCCGGATTCTTTGGACGGCTACATGGCGCCGCTAGCGAAGCCGGGATTGTTTGAACATGCGTTGGAAATTGTCAGAACATGGGCACGAGACCTGCGCGAGCTGCGCGATATCCTACCGAAGCTTGCTGCAATTCGAACGTTGTTAATATGGGGCGGCAGGGACAGCGCTGTCTATGCCTCGTCGGCTGCGCCACTCGCGAAGTACTTTCCCGATTCCCAGACGATTATTTTTCCTGAAATCGGGCACCTGCCCTATGAAGAATGTCCGGACGAATTCAATCAAGCTGTGATTGAGTTTTTGAGGGCCAATCCTGTCAGCGAGTGATCGTCGTTAGTCATTGGTCGCTAGTCGTTGGCGCGTGAAGTCGGGTCGCCAAGAAGGAATGACCCACGACAAACGACGCTGGTAGAAGCTTATCCCCTTTTCAAGAACAGCGCAGCCAGCGGGGGCAAGGTAAGCTTCAGCGAATAAGGACGCCCGTGAATCGGCAGTTCTTCGGCGTTCACGCCCCCTAGATTGCCCATGCCAGTGCCGCCATAATCGCGTGCGTCGCTGTTCAGTAGTTCGCGCCAGTAGCCGCCTTCGGGTACGCCTACCAGATAGCCCAGCCGGGGAACGGGAGTGAAGTTGCACACAACCAAAACAGTGTCTGCGGGATTTTCGCTCTTGCGAAGCAACGAAATCGTGCTGGTTAGACTGTCGTTGCAGTCGACCCACTCGAAGCCGGCGGGATTGGTATCAAGCAGGTGCAGTCCGGGTTCGCTGCGATAAAGACGGTTCAGTTGTCCAACCCAGTTCTGTAAACCGCTGTGAACTGGGTATTGAAGGACGTGCCATTCGAGGCTGTTGTCGTGCGCCCATTCGCGCACCTGGCCGAATTCATCGCCCATAAATAGCAGCTTCTTGCCGGGTTGGGCGAACATGTATCCGTACAACAGGCGCAGATTGGCGAAGCGCTGCCACTCGTCGCCCGGCATTTTGCCGATCAGGGAGCCCTTACCGTGCACGACTTCGTCGTGGGAAAGCGGGAGAACAAAATTTTCGTGCCAGGAATACAGCATGCGAAAGGTCAGCTTGTCGTGGTGATATTTGCGGTGAATGGGATCGTTCTGGAAGTATTTGAGCGTGTCGTGCATCCAGCCCATGTCCCACTTCATGCCGAAGCCCAGTCCTCCGACATAGATGGGCCTTGAGACCATTGGCCAGGCGGTGGATTCTTCCGCGGTGGTCTGAATGTCGGGATGCTCCTTGTAGGCTTCCTGATTGAAACGGCGGAGGAAGTCGATGGCGTCGAGGTTCTCGCGTCCGCCGAAACTGTTGGGAATCCATTCTCCGGGATGGCGCGAATAGTCGAGATAGAGCATGGAGGCGACAGCATCCACGCGCAGGCCATCGACGTGATACTTGTCGAACCAGAACATGGCGCTCGACATCAGAAAGCTGCGAACTTCGGTGCGCCCGTAGTTGAAGATGTGGGTCTTCCAATCGGGATGGAAGCCCTGGCGGGAATCGGCGTGCTCGTACAGATGCGTGCCGTCGAAATAGGCGAGGCCGTGGGCGTCGGAAGGAAAATGAGACGGCACCCAGTCGAGAATCACGGCGATGCCGTGCTGGTGCAGGT
>JASIKQ010000251.1 GCA_030049565.1 Candidatus Sulfotelmatobacter sp. | reverse complement strand
TTCAGCACCGGATTCCCCGTCACGCTCTACGATGACTCGGACAATTCACTGCTGGGGACCCTTGGGAACGGCATCAACAACTACCTTCTGGATACGCCCGAATATCACGGCGCGCCGCTCGATATCGACGCGAACCCGCGCAACGGACGTCCAGAATTCAACAACTCACATGCCGCATTCGCTACAGAGACACCAGGGCAGCTAGGGAATGTGCCGCGCCGCTTCTTTTACGGCCCCGGCATCAGCAACTTTGATATGACATTGACGAAGATCACGCGAATCACCGAATCGAAATCGCTCGAATTCCGTCTCGAGGCCTTCAACGCGTTCAATCATGCGCAATTCTATGGGGCCGCCTCGGTGGATGGAGAAGTCAACGATCCCCACTTCGGACAAGTCGTCAGCGCGGCGGCACCTCGATTGATGCAGGCCGCTGCAAAATTCAGTTTCTAGATGCGTGCATTCTGTGGTGCACGGTCGCGCCGTTATACCGGCGAACGGTAGAACGATAGAAGTGATCACCTACAGCAATTGAAAAGTGAATCTCTCAACGTGAGCGCAATCGGCCGAAGCAAACTCACTGCCTTGTTTAACGATGAAGCGGAGAATCTTCGTGGCCGTATCGTTGCGATTTACGCAATCCTGCTGGTCTTTAATTTAAGCGCGTGGATCTGGGCCGTCGTCGCCTTCCACCGTTACCCGGTCCTGCTGGGAACTGCGCTGCTTGCCTACAGTTTTGGCCTGCGCCACGCGGTGGATGCCGATCACATCGCGGCTATCGATAATGTCACGCGCAAGCTGATGCAAGATGGAAAGCGGCCTGTGGCAGTGGGATTTATGTTTTCCCTCGGTCATTCAACCGTAGTTGTTTTGGGCGCGGCGGCCATTGCCGGAGCGGCCCTGGCCCTGCAACATCGTCTAGATGCATTCCGAAGCATCGCCTCGGTAATTGGCGTATTGGTTTCGGCATTTTTTCTATTCGCCATCGCCATCGTGAATCTCTTCATTCTGCGGTCGGTTTATCACACCTTCGTGCGAGTGCGTCGCGGCGAGCCTTACGTCGAGGAAGATTTCAATATGTTGCTGGGCGGGCGCGGTCTGCTGGCGCGGCTTTTCCGTCCGATGTTCCACATGATTCGCCGCAGTTGGCACATGTATCCTCTCGGTTTTCTTTTCGGCCTCGGATTCGACACTGCCACCGAGATCGGCCTGCTTGGAATTTCCGCGGCGGAAGCTGCAAGGGGTTTGTCATTTTGGGCGATCCTGGTTTTCCCAATTCTCTTCGCGGCCGGAATGTCGCTCATCGATACCACCGACAACATCCTCATGTTGGGAGCGTACGGATGGGCCTTCGTGAAGCCGATTCGCAAGCTTTATTACAACCTCACCATTACCTGCGTTTCTGTTTTGGTCGCACTCGTAGTCGGAGGAATAGAGGCTCTCGGACTTTTGGCCTCGCACTTTCAGCTCAAAGGCTGGTTCTGGGAGGGCATCGCAAGACTCAACGACAATTTCGGTACATTGGGATATTTCATCGTGAGTCTTTTCGCCTTGAGCTGGGTGTTGTCGATTGCATTCTACAAATGGCGCAGATTTGATGACCTCGAAGTAGAGGTCCAACCATAGCCAAAGTCAGTTTGCACGAATCTCGCTTCTGTCATTCCGAGCGAAGCGAGGAATCTCGCTTCTTACAGCATCCCGGATTGCTCACTACAGCCGATCATACGCGGGCGGCATTTTCGTTCACAGTCGCCCGTGACTCCGCAAGGCGCTGTGCAAGGAATTGCAGGTATTCGTTCAATCCGGCGCCAGATTTTGCAGAAAGCTGAAATACTTTCATGCCCGGCCGAACCGCTTGAATATTACGCAGGGCGGCTTGCGAATCGAATTCCACGGCCCCTGCCAGATCGTTCTTGGTAACAATGGCCACGTCAGCACTATTAAATATCGTCGGATACTTCAGCGGCTTATCTTCGCCCTCCGTCACCGAAAGCAGCACTATCCGCAAATCTTCGCCGAGATCGTAGGAGGAAGGACAAACCAGATTGCCGACGTTCTCGATAAACAGAAAATCAAGATCACTCAAATTCCATGCCGCCTCGGCTACAGCTTTTTCGACCATCGCAGCTTCAAGATGGCACAGCGTACCGGTAATGATCTGCTTCACTGGCGCCCGACTGCGCGCCAGCCGTGTGGCATCGTTTTCTGTCGCCAGATCTCCAACCAGCGCGGCTACACGATAGCGAGGGCGCAGCAAAGTCAGGGTCTTTTCTAGAAATGTCGTCTTCCCCGAGCCCGGACTCGAAACCAGGCTCACCACGAATACTCCCGCCCCGCGGAAGCGGGCGCGCAACGCACGGGCGGTCAGATCGTTCTGCTTCAAAATATTCTTCCGAACTTCCACCAGCCGCGGTTCAGGGCTCGTCATTGTATCTCCAGGGCGACCACTTCAAGTTCCTTGCCATGTCTGAGATCGCCACTCGGCGTCCCACATTCCGGACAGCAAAATAGTTGCATCGACTCCAGCGTGCGCTCAACCTGACAGCGCGAACAGAACACCACGATCGGGATCTCCTCTATGACCAATCGCGATCCTTGCAATGGTGTGTCCCGGCACGCCATTTCGTAGGAAAACTGCAACGCATCGGCAACTACTCCCGAGAGAACGCCAACCTTCAAGTGTACGGCATCCACGCGTGCTTGCTGCCGGGCAGCCTCTTCTGCGACCACATCGATAATGCTCATTGCGATGGAAAGTTCGTGCATTCCCTCACTGCCTCTCAGAGCTCGCGAACGCGGCCAGCGCGGCCTGGCCCAGGCTGATTCCACCGTCATTTGCCGGCACAGCGTGGTTGGTCCAGATGGTGAATTGCGGCGCCAGCAGCGATTTCAAATCCCGCAGTAGCAGTTCATTCTGAAAAACTCCGCCCGAAAGCACAACCGTATCAGTTCCAGCAGATGCACAGATTGAGCCCACGCATTCGCAAAGCCCCTGCGCCACGCCGCGCTGGAAGGCACGCGCAATCTCGCGGACATCTCTGCCATGTTTACGATCGTTCGCCACAGCCAGCAATAAAGGCCGGAAATCTAGTTCCCTGTCCACGAATGGAAATGGGTAGCCCTCTACTGATGGCGCTGCTTGCGCGAGCTGCTCCAGCCACATCGCCGCCTGCCCTTCAAAGGTAATTTCACGCGTGAAGCCAAGCAGAGCCGCAGCCGTATCGAACAATCTTCCCACGGAAGTCGTGCCAAAGGTTCGCACCTGTTTTCGCACCAACCTCAGCGACTGCGCATATCGGCTGGGAAAATTGAACGGGGACTCGGCCAAATTAGGCGATCCTTCAACTTGGTTGAGAAATCCCGCGGCCGCCTGCACGGGGAATTGTGCCGCCGCATCGCCGCCGGGAAGAATGGCCTTTCGCAGATGCGCAACCCGCTGAAAACCTTCTTTTACGCTGCCGGCAAAAATCTCTCCGCCCCAGATCGAGCCGTCGTCGCCATATCCAGTGCCGTCGAAGCTGACGCCAACCACGCGCTTCTCCCACGCGCCCTTTTCCGCAAGCACGGAAGCAATGTGGGCACGGTGGTGCTGCACCGCAATTTTGTCGCCAACCGGCAGAGCCAGCGCATGGGTCGTGGAAGCATACTGCGGATGCGCATCATGCACGACCAATAAATCTTCCCACCGCACCGCATACATCGAAACCAGGTCGCCAATGGTTTCCTCGAAGGCGCGGAAGGCTTCGTAGTACTCGAGATCGCCAATGTGCTGGCTGACAAATGCTTGTCCATCGACTGCAAGCGTAACCGTATTCTTCAAATCTGCGCCGACGGCCAGCAATGGCCGTTCGATCGGCAACGTCGCAACCGCCCCCGGCGCATAGCCGCGCGAGCGCCGTAGAATGGCCGGACCGAAAGCCCCGGCTCGGGCCACCGAATCATCAACCCTCCGCGCGATTGGACGCTGGCCAATTAAGAAGGCATCGGCAATTTCTGCAAGACTCGTCAGTGCATCATCATCTTCATATGCAATCGGCTCACTGGATCGATTCGCGCTGGTCATCACTAAGGCATCAGGTGCGCCCGCCGCGAAAAGCAGATAGTGCAACGGCGTATAAGGCAGCATCACTCCGAGCTCGTTGTTGTCAGGTGCGATTCCCAAAAGTTTAACCTTCGCCGGCGCAAGCACAATAGGCCGCGGGCTGGAAAGAATCAGACTTTCCGCATCTGCCGAAAGCTCGACCAATTTTTTAGCGGTTGCAAGGTCCTTGGCCATCAGCGCAAATGGTTTCTCTTTACGGTACTTGCGCTCGCGCAACGCCGTCACCGCCGCCGGATTGCGCGCATCGCAGGCGAGATGGTATCCCCCCAATCCTTTCACCGCCAGAATGCAGCCATGGTTCAACAACTCTGACGCTTTCCGGATTGCTTCGTCATTTCTGATCGCCGCGCCATCGCTGGAATCCGCCTGATGCAGATAATAAAAAGGTCCACAAGTCGGGCACGCCACCGGCTGCGCATGAAAACGGCGGTTGCCGGGGTCGCGGTATTCCGATGCGCAATATTCATCCAGCGGCCAATCTTTCATCGTGGTTTTTGGACGGTCGTAGGGCAGCCCAAGAACCACCGTGTAGCGAGGTCCGCAGTTCGTGCAGTTTATGTAGGCATACTGGTAGCGCGGATTTATGGGATCAAAGAGCTCGCGCAGACATTCATTGCAAACCGGAAGATCGGGTGAGATGCGAACCGTGGGTGCATCTTTCCGTTCGCTCTCACGAATCGAGAAGTCGCTTAACCCCAGCGGAGCAGCAGGGTGCACCTCGATTTCCGCAATCGTCGCCGCGGGAGGAGGCTGGGTTTGCAATTCGCGTACAAAAGCCTGAAGCCGTAGCTCACTGCCCTCAAGATAAATTTCAACTCCTTCTTCCCCGTTCAGCACCCATCCCGTGAGGGTGTTCGCGCGCGCTAACCGATACACAAACGGGCGGAATCCCACGCCCTGCACCACGCCGCGAACTCGAATCGAACATGCGCTGGACATGCTTTGATCAGCATCGTTCATTCTAAATCTGGCAGGGAAACACCCCCGGCGAGCGCCGGGCTTCCCCACTCCACACAGCTTATTCTAGCGGCAACCACTTCATTGTGATGCAGCTCACAGACGTACGTGTCCATGGGCACTAAGGTTATCGCGTAGCGCATCTCTTGATGGCAAGCCTCCGCGTAT
>JASIKQ010000250.1 GCA_030049565.1 Candidatus Sulfotelmatobacter sp. | reverse complement strand
TCTGGAGCTTCCTCCAAGGCTTCGCCTTCTGGGCCTGCGCTCGACTCAACGGGAGAAAGCGTTGGCGTGGCATTGGCGCTCGCAGCGTGGCCTCCGGCTCCCGCAGCAGCTCGGAACGCCACGGTAGATCCGGCTTCGCCGGCGGCCGTATGACCATCACTGCTTTTCCCGGGCAAGGCTTTCGCGGCAGCTCCTTGCGCAGCCGAACCGCGCCCCAGCGCCGCATCCACCGAAGCTCTCAAATCCACTAACATGCGTAGCGGCTGGCCGGAGGAATACTCCGCCTGAAACATCACCTTCCACGACTGGCAAATCATGCGCAGGCGAATGATCGGCTCCTGCTCGGAGAATTGCGCCCGCCGGCAATCGATAGTCTCGATTCCTTTTTCTTCCAGATCAGTGAGGCCCTCGAGAATGTTGTTGAGATCCTCGTGCATGAGGCGGAAGAAGACGCGCCGCATAAGATATCCGAAACGAGTAAACGCGACCAGCGCAATCGGCAAATAGAAAAGCTCTCCCGCTTGTGCCTTGGCTTGGCGCCCCTGCTCGAGCAAGCCGCCATGCAGCAATTCGTCGAGAGAGCGGCAGCGGCGGGCAGAATCGAGAACGCGATGCAAAGAGTTCAGCCAGACCGGGGGCTTCAGCTCGACGGGTCCCAGAATCGGCTCCAAAGCCTGGGCCACGTAGGCGAGATCGGCGCTTCCATCGTCCAGATCGGTGGGAGCGATCTGGCTGAAATACTGCACCAGCAGAAAATCGATCTTGTCGCGCGTCGAATCGCTCTTCGATCCGGGATTTATTGCCAGGAGATGTTGCACCAGGTCGACGATGCCTTGGGAATCCACCAGGGAACTGGTTTGCAGGAACTGACGCAATTGGTGAACCTGAATCTTCTCGTCCAGTTCCTTCAGCCATCGCTGCGCCTGCTCCACCGACTCCCGTTCAGGCATTTCAACTCCCGCTTCGAGATCGACGCAGGGCGCAAGGTCGGCGACAAATTCGCGGGCAAGTTCCGAGTAGATGGGGTGCAGTTGCCGCGCGGCCGACCACTGCGCCGCGAGGTTTTCAGAGGGAGCGCCTTGAGATGGTTGCGTCATGATTTCACGATCCAATTGGGAACGGGCTTGACAAAGCGAGCGGCAACAATCGTTCTACCGGGGTGGTATTGCACCGCTACCACCGAAGCTTCGGTATCGAACGAGCCATCCGAGTTGCGTAGCCGTAGTACGTCGGCGAACTCGAGTGGAGTGGAGCAGGCGAACAGAACCTCCCGCGTCGTGCCAAACTCGATCACTGTGCGTTCCTCCGCCGGAGCGCTCTTGTGTTCTACCGCGTTAGACTTGTTACGGCGAGTAATTTGAACGGGCAGCCGCATGGCCGTCGCCTCCGGGAAAAAGCGCGCCAGTTCGGCAACCGCGCTCGCTTGCGTTTTCCGCGACGGAGCTGTAGCTGAGTGTGCCAAGCAATGACCTTTTTTCAGGAACAGCTCCACGTCCGCTGCCCTGACACACAACAAAGCGGGTTGGGCTCCCCCCTCTTCCCGGTTAGGAAGAGCCTTGGGGAGCCGGAACACGCAGTTTACGTCCTAAAATGAGCAAGACCGCGGCCACAGTGCCGAACGGAAGGACTAGCACTCAGGCGCTATAATTTTCAGTGACTTAAGCGGCCTTCCTGACTCCTGTCTTAAGTCGTGGAGACGACTCGTCTCACGATGAGACAGGTTGTACAATGATTCGTATTCTCAGCTTGGGTTTCGAATACGGTTGAAAAGAAATCCGTGTCAATTAGCCTTTAATGTGTTCGGGACGGTGAGCGGAAAGGACAGGACAGAAGACGGATCATCGCCGCTCCCGCGTTTCGACAGTTCATTCAAACAGTACAACCAACTGCAGCATCAAAACCTGTTTTTGAGTCCGCGGTTGCCGACATTGAAGCTTGGGGGAACTATGAAAAAGACACGCAGTATGTGTTTTATATGGATTTTAATTGCCGCCCTTGCAGGCGGCATTCTATCCGCGCCGCTGCTGGCGCAAGATCAAGACGATCCGCCAACTCGGGTGGCTCGCCTCGGATACATCCAGGGTTCGGTCTCATTTCAGCCCGCGGGAGAAAACGATTGGGTCGATGCCGTCCCAAACCGGCCCATGACCACCGGAGACAAGCTTTGGGCTGACCGCGATTCGCGCGCCGAACTGCAACTTGGCTCGGCGGTCGTTCGCCTGTCTGAAAATACCGGCGTTTCATTCTTGAATCTCGACGACCATACCGTGCAACTGCAATTGAGTTCAGGAAGTGTGAACATTAGAGTCCGTCGCCTTGATCGCGACGATGATTTCGAAATCGACACACCCAACCTGGCATTCACGGCTTTTGAGCCTGGGAATTACCGCCTGGACGCGAGCGAAGACGGCGCCAACACCATCATTACGCTTCGTAACGGAGATGGCGAAGCCACCGGCAATGGCCAGACTTATTCCCTCCATGCCGGGCAAGTCGGAACCTTCAGCGGCACCGAGTCCCTCTATGCGGATGTGGAGCAGGTCGGCCCTCCCGACCAGTTCGATGATTGGGCCGATGGCCGCGAGCGCCGCCACGAACAATCGCGCTCGGCGGAATATCTCTCGCGCGATGTTGTAGGCTACGACGATCTCGACGATAACGGCGATTGGCGCGATGACCCAGCATACGGCCACGTCTGGTATCCGAACGTTGCTTACGGATGGGCACCTTATCGGGATGGGCATTGGGCCTGGATCGACCCCTGGGGCTACACCTGGGTCGACGATTCGCCTTGGGGATACGCGCCATTCCACTATGGACGCTGGATCTTCATTGGCGGACGTTGGGGCTGGATCGCGGGTCCTCCGGCCGTCGAACCGGTGTATGCGCCCGCTCTCGTCGTGTTTATCGGGGGAGGCGGCGGCTGGGGTGGAAACGTTGGGTGGTTCCCGCTCGGGCCGCGTGAAGTTTACGTGCCGTCATATCCTGTGAGCCGCACGTATATGACGCAGGTGAACGTGAGCAACACAGTGGTGAACACGACGGTCGTGACCAATGTCTACAACACAACCGTTATCAACAAGACCACAACCATCACAAATGTCACCTACGCAAACCGCAACGTGCAGGGAGCAGTTACTGCAGTTCCGCAGAACGCGTTTGCAAGCGCGCAGCCGGTGGCGAAAGCTGCCGTAAAAGTGACTCCACAGCAGATCGCTTCCGCACCCATGGTCACCCACGCCGCCGTCGTTCCGACGCGCCAGGCTGTACTGGGAGCACACGCTGCAACGGCAGGGCATGCGCCTGCCCCCCCGGCGGCGGTGATGAGCCGGCCGGTGGTAGCCAAGAAAACTCCGCCGCCTCCGCCAGTGCCATTTGCAGCGAAGCAGCAAGCTCTGGCTGCGCATCCCGGACAGCCCGTGCCCAAACAGCAATTAGCCAGTTTGCGTCCGGCGGCAGCGCGCCCGGCGGTGAAGGTCGCGCCCCCGGGCAAACCGGCAACGCCAACCACCGGACATCCGATGAATGCCGCGCGGCCCGGACAGCCTGCGGCTACTCCCGCGAATCGACCCGGTCAGCCACCCACGAACGCACGGCCGCCCGCAGCTCAGCCTAATCGGCCAGCCGCGCAACCGAGTAATCGTCCCGAAATGAATCGCCCCACCGAGGCGCCAGCGCATACCGCGCCGCAGCCGAATAATCGGCCCGAGGCGAACCGACCGCCTGCCGAGACCAATCGTCCACCAGCAAATCGGCCGGAGGTGAACCGTCCCAGCGAAGCCCCCGCTCACCCGGCGCCGCAGCCGACTCATCCGGAACCAAACCGCAATGAGCCGGCTCCGCGGCAAGCGACTCCGCCTGCGGAACACCCGCAGCAACATGCCGCTCCGCCGCCAAAATCGGCTCCGCCACCAAAACAGCAAAAGCCTGAAGAAAAAAAGCAGGAAGAGAAAAAACCACCGGGCGAATAGAGAGACTGCGTCATTTAACGCTAAACTGCCTCCGAGGGTCTCGGGGAAGAAACGAGACCCTCGGCAGTTAGTCTCACATAGAAATGCGTCTCAAGACCGCGTAGCCGAATAGCACCTTCTTCACGTTTACGCGCCAAAAAATGCAAACGGCAACCGCATCCATTACCCGTCTCCCTCTGAGATGGCAAATTCTTTCCCAATCCATCACGCGAATCTGTGACGCCGGTCACTGCGCCTTTTTTCCCAAACAGGCATAAACATCGAACCGGAATGGCGGGCGCGCATAGATTTCTTGACAACGATGTCGTACGACCTATATGTTTTCGCCCCGTATTCTGTGCAAGGCCTGAGCCGAGCCGGAACGAGGAGACAACCGTCTATGTTGAATTCACTCAAGAGGTGGTCGTCGATCTTAGTAGTGCTGGCTCTCACGGCTGTTCCCGCGATCGCGGGCAGCAATGATGGAAAACCAGCGAATGATGCAGCGAACTCGTCTGTAGCTGAAGGTGCCCCCGCCGCGGCCAGTCCTAGCCTGACCCCGACAGCGGCCGACGCCAACGTTACCGCACTGCTTGGAGTGCTCGTTATGAAAGGTGTGCTGGCTCCGGCGGAGGCTAACGCCATCCGCAATGCCGCGCCTGAAAATAAATTTCAGCTTCTGGTGGACGCATTGAACCGCAAAGGCGTGCTGACGGCTGCTGATTTGTCGCCTGCCACAAACGCGCCGCAACCTGCTCCAGCAGTGTCGCCTGCCAGTCAACCTGCGGCATCACAGCCTGCGCACGCTGCCCCGGCCGCTGCTCCGATTGTGGCCTCGCTGGGGGCTCCGGAAGCTGCGCCGACGCCACCTGCCGCAGCCGCACCCCCGGCGCCCGCGCCTCCGGCGGTGGTGCCAGCCATCGCCCCACTGCGCGTGCTGCCCGTCGATCCGCCTAAGAAAGACGGGTTGAATGCCGCCTTCAAAATGGGCGCGGTTAAAATGACGCCTTACGGCTTCGTCAAGTCGACGGCCGCGCGTGATTCAAGTTCTCCCAATGGTGATGACTTCCCGTTCGTCGGCTTGTTCCTGACGGCGGGGGGAGCTGACACGCTGACTACAGGTCCCACGCAGGACCCGGAGTTCCACATCAAAGCGCGTTCCACTCGTATCGGAGCGAACTTCGAGTGGCCGGACATCTCGCCGAAGCTGATTTTCACCGGCCGCATCGAAGGCGACTACGAAGGCAACTTCAGCGAAGTCGACAACCGCGACGTCTCCTCGATTCGCAGCAACGCATTCCAGTTGCGCCTGGCCTGGGCGCGCATGGATTACGCCGCCAGCGAGAACACCGACCTGTACTTCGAGGGTGGTCAGGATTGGACCATCTTCGGATCTTCCGCTCTGCCCAGTATTCTGGAAACCACATTCCTGGGAGCGTTCTACGGCGACATCTACACGCGGTCGCCGCAGTTCCAGTTTGGAGTGGTGCAGAAGCTAGGTGAGGGCGTAAAGATTTCGCCCACTTTCGCGATCATGATGCCGAGCAGCGGCCAGATCTTGAAACTTGGCAGCGTCGGATTGGCAGGTCAGCTTGGGGAAGCCGAGCGTGAAGGCGCTGACTCAGGACGTCCCGAGGTCGAGGGCAGACTGGCCATCCAGTTCCCGCTCGATAAGGCTCCGGGCGTAGCCCCCGCGCAAGTCCTGTGGAGCGGCTTCGAATACCGACGTACGTCGATCGTGGCAAAGGAAAACTACGCCGCTTGCGTCAGCCCATTCTGCGCCACGTATGAAGCGGCGTTTCCGAACGGCTTCACCGACTCGAGCAAGGGGTACGGCAACCAAATCGCCGTGCAGTTGCCAACGCGATGGTTGACCTTGGTAGCTAGCGGATATCGCGGCGGCGACCTGCGATTCTTCTTCGGTGGCCAGGTCAATTCTTACTACACCGATGTGACTGGATTGTCGGGTCCGGTTACGTTCACCACCACCGACGGTGGTCCGCTGGCTGCTGCGGGCGGCGCTGTCCTGGCCTGCACCGGCGTTGCTAACCCCGCGACGGGTGCTTGCACTGGCGGCTCGGTGGTGATCGCTCCGCAGAGGCCGCTTCGCTCCTTCGGTGGATTCATCAACCTCGGCTTACCCCTCTCGCGTTGGTTTAACGCGAATCCAAAGGGTCACAACGCCGGCTGGCAGCTTTACTTCCACGCTGGCAAGGATCAAGTCGTAAAGAATGACTTGATCCAGGCCGCTGGGCACGGTGGGCTGCCGCTGTTGATGGGCAAGGTATTCGCGGCGACTCTGTATTACAAAATCAACCCGTGGGTAACGTTTGGATTCGAGCAATCGGTCTACGGCACCCGTCTCGGACTCGGCGCCGGAACAAACTGCTCTGCGGCCGGGGCGCTCTGCTACGACATTGCCGGATCGCCCGACAATCTGTGGCAGGACCACCGCACAGAGTTCGGGCCGATCTTTACGTTCTAGCTTTTGACCAGCCGGCCGACCTGAGGTCGGCCGGCGGTTTGCAGGGCAGCCTTTGTGCGCCTTGTCGTAGAGCCTGTCCTGCCTTCTTTTAATAAAAGAAATCTGTTGTGTCGACAGATTTCCGGGTACAGAATGTACGGCATGCGCCCAAGCTGGATCTGCCAGCGTTTGGTTGGGGCCGGGCCGAAAAGCCAGCAGAGTGGGAGGGTTGTTCATGATTTGCCGCAGAATGGCGGCCCGTTGCGTTGCTTTTTTGTTTGCGGCGGTGTGTGCGCAGGCGGCTATAAAAGGCGCTGTGCGTATCAAGGTGCTGGATGCGGAAACACACGCGGTCGTCATCGACGATAGCGGTGTTCCCAAGAATTGCGATCAGGTCAACTTCGACGCCTACTGTCACAACAGCAAGACGACACAAGTGTCCTATACCTTGCTGGTGCAGGAAGGCAACCAGCCTCCGTTTCGTGTCGCTTGCTCAGTGGACACAAGATGGTCGCGCTGCGTGCCGCTGCCTAAAGGCGAAACTTTCGATGCCAAGCGGGAGAAGCACGGCATTCTCGTGTACTACGAAGATGACAAAGGCAAGGCGCGAAGCCAGTTGTATACCCTAGTAGCCGGCAAGCTGCCGATCACGGCTGATACCGGTCAGACGCAAACGTCGCCGCCGCCGTCGCCGTCCAAGCCAACTTCACAACCTGCTGTTGCTTTGCCTGCGCCGACGCCCGCTGCGGCAGAGCCACCGATGTCTGTGCCTGGGGCAACCGTTACAGCGCCAGGCCCTCCTGAGATTGCCGCAAGCAGCGTTAAGTGTAACTTCAACTCCACGCCGGCAGGGGCTGATATCACGCTGGACGGCAAATATGTGGGAAGCACGCCGTCCGAAATTGCCGTCCCTGCCGGAACCCATGTCGTCGTCTTTTCTATGTCGGGCTTTAGTCAGTGGAAGCGTGACCTTACAGTGGTTGAAGGTTCGGGCGTAGTAAATGTGACGGCTGCTTTGCAAAAAACGCAGCCGTGAGAATTGCTGTCGCAGATCAGACCTGACCGCTGCAATTTGCTCAGCAATGTAGAACTGGGCGTGAAGCCGCTAAGTTCAGGTAAGGGAGAAAGGAACGGCTCGAATTCACAGACGTAGCAAATGGCGGCCAATTCAATCGCGGCAGGAGTTTCGCCCCTCGCGGCGGTGATGAAAGCCGGTCCCAGAGTTGAGATTTAGTCGGGAAGGAACAGCTCGCGCTTTTCATTTCACTCTCTGTATAAGGAGAAAGCTATGGCTAACGCAAGTCTTGATGGCGGCACGAGTAGCTTAAATCGGTGGTGGCATGTGGTCGGCGGCGTCTCCATGAACCTGGCGCTGGGCTCACTGTATGCCTGGAGCGTGTTTGTGGCTCCCCTGGAAAAGGAGTTCCACTGGAAGCGGGCTGACACTTCCAGCGTGTTCATAATCGCGGTGGTGGTCTTTGCGCTGACGTTCATTGTCGCTGGCAGGCTACAAGACAAACTTGGGCCTTTCAAGATTTCACTGATTGGTGCGGTGCTGGTGAGCCTGGGCTTTTTCTTCTGCTCCTACGCCGATAGCATCACCAAGTTTTTTATCTTCTTCGGCGTGTTGGGAGGGCTAGGCAACGGATTTGGCTACGCCACCCCAATTCCCGTTATGTCCAAGTGGTTCCCCGACAAGCGGGGCCTCGCCGTGGGATTGGCCGTAGGCGGCTACGGCGCAGGGTCGGCGATCTTTGGACCGCTGGCCGCAAGCTTTCTTATCCCCCACTTTGGTTGGCGCACCACCTTCCAAGTCCTGGGCGGAATCTTCTTTGTGATGACGGTATTTGGCGCGTTCCTGCTGACGAATCCGCCTGCAGGCTACAAGCCTGCTGGTTGGACGCCTGCCCCCGCTGCCAAGGCTGCGGCGACCGCGTACGACTTCACCCCGGGCGAAGTGTTGCATACCCCGACGTTCTACTTTATGTGGGTTGCGTATGCTTTTGGCTGCGCGGCTGGGCTGATGGTAATCAGCCAGTTGGTGCCCTTCGCTAAGAGCGTAGGGATCCCGAGCGTCACCCTGGCATCGTTTGGCCTGATTGTGGGAGCGGTGGGCAACGCTTCCGGCCGCATCCTTTCCGGCTGGATGTCAGACCACTTGGGCCGCATTAACGTGCTGCGCCTCATGATTGGCATCTCCATGGTTGCCATGCCAATTCTGTATTTCGTGGGGGGCAACGTGGTGGGTCTGTTCGTGATGCTGTTCATCGTTTACTGGTGCTATGGCACGCAGCTTTCGGTCAACGGGGCAACCGCCGCCGACTTCTGGGGCACCAAGAACCTGGGCATCAACTACGGAATGCTGTTCACGGCATGGGGCGTAGCCGGCCTGCTTGGCGGCCGTATCGGCGGTATGCTATTCGACAAGTATAAGAACTACCAGATGGCGTTTTACACGGCGGCGGTTCTGGCGGGGATTGCCCTGCTATGTGAATTGGCAGCCAGGCGTCCGGCCATACCGGCAGCAAGGTTGACAGCGACCAAGGTGCCGTCAGCGGTGGCTTAAGCTCCCAGGGCCCGGCCACAGGCGTCGCGCGAAAGTTGTCGCGCCGTCACCGGCTTTTCTTGGGGCGAGCGTAAGACTAAGATTGACCCCGCCAGCTCACAAGGGCTGGCGGAGAGTTGCCCGTGCGCGTCAGCGGGGCAGAGCTGCCCTGAGCTTGTCGAAGGGAGTGCCCGCACCACACAAAGTTTAGAAATCTTATGGAGGATCCCTATGGCTGATAATCGTCAGAAACAGCAGGTGATTGAAACTACCGAGGCGCAAATTGCAGTCCATTGGCGGGAGGAGGAATACTATTATCCTTCTTCCAAGTTTATCGGCCAGGCGAATCTGACCGACCCCGATGTTCTTAACCGCTTCAGCGAGGAAAAGTTCCCGGAATGTTTCCGGGAATACGCCGATCTGTTGAGCTGGGATCAGTATTGGCACACCACGCTTGACACCAACGATCCGCCATTTTGGAAGTGGTTCGTCGGCGGCAAGATCAACGCCTCCTACAACTGCATTGATCGGCACCTTGCCAAGTACAAGAACAAAGCCGCAATCATCTTTGTTCCCGAGCCCGAAGACGAAGCGCCGGTTTCGGTGACCTATCGCGAACTCTATGTGCGCGTGAACGAATTTGCAGCGCTGCTGCGCGATTTCTGCGGTCTCAAGGCGGGAGATCGCGTCACCATTCACATGCCCATGGTTCCGGAGTTGCCGATCACCATGCTGGCTTGCGCCCGCTTGGGAGTCATTCACTCGGTGGTCTTTGGCGGCTTCAGCGGCGAGGCTTGCGGCATGCGCGCCGCCGATTCCCAGAGCCACATCCTGGTTACGATGGACGGCTACTACCGCAATGGCAAGCTGCTCGATCACAAAGCAGCCGCCGACATCGCGCTCGAGGTTTCCGCCAAGGAAGGTCATAAACTGGATAAGGTGCTGGTGTGGAGGCGGCATGCCGGTCAGAGCGCTTCCGCCTCGCCCTTCGTGAAAGGCCGCGATTTCTGGATTGACGAAGTCCTGCCCAACTACTCCGGTGAAATCGTGGCTCCAGTCTCCATGGATGCGGAAGCTCCGCTGTTTCTCATGTACACCAGCGGCAGCACCGGCAAGCCCAAGGGATGCCAGCATCGCACCGGCGGCTATCTCTCCTATGTGACCGGCACTTCCAAGTACATTCAGGATATCCATCCCGAAGATGTTTATTGGTGCATGGCCGATATCGGATGGATCACGGGCCACTCCTACATTGTGTACGGCCCGCTGGCGCTGGCGGCTAGCAGCGTTATCTACGAAGGCGTTCCAACTTATCCGGATGCTGGCCGAGTGTGGCGAATTGCCGAGCGCCTGGGCGTGAATATCTTCCACACTTCGCCCACCGCGATTCGCATGTTGCGCAAGGCTGGTCACGATGAACCGACCAAGTACAACTATCACTTCAAGCACATGACTACGGTTGGCGAACCCATCGAGCCGGAGGTTTGGCGGTGGTATTACGAAACCGTGGGCAAACGCGAAGCGGTCATCGTAGACACCTGGTGGCAAACCGAAAACGGCGGCTTCCTATGCAGCACCAAGCCGGCAATCGACCCAATGAAGCCGGGCAGCGCAGGCCCCGGGATGCCGGGAATCTTCCCCGAAATCCTGGACGAAAAAGGCGAGGTAGTACTCGCGGGCTCAGGAAAGGCAGGAAATATCTGCATTCGCAACCCATGGCCGGGCATCATGCAGACGATCTGGGGTGACCGCGAGCGTTTCGTCAACCAGTACTACAAGAAATACTGCAAGGATCCCAAGAGCAAGAGATGGCAGGATTGGCCCTATTTTGCGGCCGATGGAGCCGTGCTTGCCGTGGACGGTTATTTCCGGATTCTGGGTCGCGTCGATGACGTCATCAACGTTGCCGGCCATCGCCTCGGTACCAAGGAAATCGAGTCCGCTTGTCTGACGGTTTCGGAGGTCGCCGAAGCCGCAGTGGTACCCGTGGTCGATGAAATCAAGGGGCGCGTGCCGGAAGTCTACATCGCTCTGCAGCCGGGACTTCAGCCCAGCAAGGAGATCATCGACAAGGTCAACAAGGCGATCGAAACCATCATTGGCAAGATTGCCCGGCCGAAGCACATCCATATCGTCCCGGATATGCCCAAGACGCGCTCCGGCAAACTCATGCGTCGCATTCTCGCCGCCATCTCGAATCGCGGAGCTACCGGCGACATCACCACCCTCGCCAACCCCGACGTGGTCGAAAAGGTTCGCGAGCAGGTGCAAGGCAAAGAACCGGTTGCCGTCGGCGAAGTCGCCGAGGACATCAAACAGTTCGGGAAAGAGGACTAGGAGCGGAAATCAGAGGATGGGCGACGGCCCGTCCTTTACCGCGAAAAAGGATGCCCACCCGTCGCCCTTTGACGAGTGGGCTCCTGTGTCGATCCCAGACGAGTCTAGCATCGCTATTCGGTCCAGATGTGTGCACCGATTCACCTTGTGCTCCCCCGTGCCCCCTGTGTTTAACTAGAACCGCAAATAGCTTCAACTGAATGTCAGTCGCACTCCCGCTCTGCGTCGGCGTCGACGTCGGCGGCACAAAAGTCGCCGCCGGCCTCGTCGATTCGTCCGGCAACATCTTGACCCGGACGAGAATTCCCATGGTCTCGATCGATGCTGCCGAGGGACTTGCCGCCGTCAAGTCCGCAATCGACCGTGTGCTTTCCTCAGGACCGCAGCAAATCTCAGGAATCGGAATCTGCGCTCCAGGGCCGCTCGATCCCAACCTGGGCGTGATTCTGAATCCGCCAAATCTCCCGGGCTGGCGCAATTTCCCCCTGCGTGCCGAGATTTTTAAGGCTTATTCTCTGCCGGTTCGTGTTGATAATGACGGCAACGCGGCCGCGTTGGCGGAAGCTGTATGGGGCGCCGGCCGGAATTATCGGAATATTTTTTACACCGCCGTCGGCACCGGTATTGGCACGGGAATCATTTTCGATCGCCACATCTATCATGGCCGCACT
>JASIKQ010000249.1 GCA_030049565.1 Candidatus Sulfotelmatobacter sp. | reverse complement strand
TAAAGGCCCCTTTTACGTGGCCGAAAAGCTCGCTTTCAAAAACTCCTTCGGCGAGGGCGCCGGTATTAACCGGTACAAAAGGACGCGAAGCCCGCAGCGAAAGGGCATGAACGGTCCGAGCGACAACCTCTTTGCCGGTGCCATGCTCTCCGGTGATCAACACGTTCGCGTCCGAGGGAGCAATGCGAGTAATGGTTTCAAGCACCGGCAACATGGAGGGAGCGGTAGCAATGAACTCGGGCCTGTCTTGCGTGCTAAGCAACCGGTTCTCGGCAGCCAGTCGTTCGGCATCCTGCAACGCCCGGTGCAGTTCCACCTGTGTACGCACAATGGAAAGCAGGCGTTCGTTCTCCCATGGTTTCTGAATGAAGTCGCGCGCCCCACGGCGCATGGCCTCCACGGCAAGCTCGACGTTACCCCACGCGGTCATCACAATGACCGGGAGAGCGCCGTCAAGCCCCACAATCTCGGACAGCAGGTCAAGCCCCTCCTGGCCCGAAGTCGTGTCGCGGGTGTAGTTGAGATCAATCAATACCGCGTCATAGGAGGCAGTGGCCAAAGCCTCCCGCACCAATACAGGAGACCGCACCGCATCGAGCCTATAACCCTGGGGTTTCAGCAGAAGCTGAATGGCGTCGAGGATATGTTGCTGGTCGTCGGCTATCAGAATCCGCGCCTGGTGTGCGCTAGTTTTCGGGACCGCGGGGAGATTGAGGTCCGGCGATTTGGCCGAGGTTGGCATAAGCTACGGCGCTGAATTACTGATGCTACCGTTGATCGCGTCCTGGATCGCGATTCCATTATTTTCCAAAGTGCTTCCTGTCGCACGGTCAAGTTCGACTTTCGCCTTTTCGTAGGTGGTCATCGCTGTGACCAGATCGAGTTGGGCGAGAGCGAGGTCGCGCTGGGCTGTCATGGTCTGATAAGTTGATCCGGCGCCCAACCTCTGCTCTTGTTTCGTGATCTCAAAGGTGCGCTGCGACAGATCACGGGCTTCTCGAGCAGCGTCCACACGCGCGGCGGTCTGTTCGAGTGCGTACTGGGCGTTGCGTACTTCGATGCGGATCTGCTTTCGTAATTCTTCACGCCGCAGTTCGGCCTGGCGGAACTCGAGCTCCGAGCGATATTGGTCGGCCTTGGCCACGCGGTTGCGAATGGGAATATTCAAATTGAATCCAACATAGTAGTCGGGCGAAGAATTGTTAAATGCATTGTCCACGGCTCCCATGAAGTTTGTTGGAGCTGTGGATGAATTCGCGCCTAGATTGTAGATAGGATTCAGCGGCCCGGCCAGCCCCGAGCCTCCGTAAAATCCGACCAGCGATAGCGATGGGAGCAGCGCGTTACGCGCAGCCTGGCGGCTAATCTGGCGATTCACAAGATCGACGTCAGACTCGGCCAATTCCGGGCGATCACTGAGCGCCTGGACAATGAGATCCTCGACTGCGGCGGCGTGAGGAGCTTCTGTTGATTGCACGCGATCCGTTGGAACGACTGCTACTGACTCAAGCACAGGATCGTCGAGGCTCCTGGTGAGCGCATTTTTTATGAGCAGCTCCTGCAATTGCAGGTTGGTTCGTGCCACGGTCAGGTCCTGGTCTCGCCGGGAAACTTCAGCTTCAGCCCGCATCACGTCCATGGCGGGAATGCTCTCCAACTGAAGTTGCTTCCGGGCATTCTCCAGCGATTGACGAGCGAACGCCAGCGATTCCTCGTTCACCTGTGCCTGCTCATATGCGTTCACAAGATCCCAATAAATGTTTTCAATTTGTGTGATCGTGGCGATGACCTGGTCTTTGAAAGCGATATCTGAAATCTTCTTGTTATTTTTGGCAATTCGCAGATAACGAAGGTTGGGACCCAGGCCAAACCCGGCGAGCAACTGCTGCTGGAAACTGAACCGGTACATCGAGTTCAAGATGGGAGACAATGTCTCGAAAGGGCTATTGGTGGTCTGACGGCTGTTGTTGAACTCGAAGGCGATGCTGGTACCGCTCGCAAATGCCTGCGTGTAACCAAGGCTGGCCTGTCCGGTGTTGAGCTGGAGGGACGGCACACCGTAGATTTGCAAGTTGGCCAGAGGGGTGGTCTGGTGCTCGGCTCCTACCGTGCCCGTGATCGCCGGATCGTAAGAGGCAACCGGCGTGCCGACGCCCAGCGTAGACTGCACCAGACCGGAAGCGCCTGCGCCGGCTCCGCCGGCGCCGCTGGTCGTGCCTCCCGCACCGGCGCCGGGGGCGCCCTCACCGAATCCGCCAATGCCGCCGCCCGGTGTGCCCTGCACCACGCCGGCATTGACGCCTCGAAAAACGCCCCCCGCCTGCGTACGCAGAATGTCCGTATCTGCAATCGGAAGGTTGTAGCGCGCAATTGCCAGATCGAGATTGTTCTCTAATGCCAGTTGGACTGCGTCTTTTAATGACAAATTCAGCTTGCCGTCTTGAATGAGCTGGCGCAGGCGTGGGGAATTCGTCAGTTGGGGTTCGGGCACGTCTGCCGGTGAATATGCACTCAGAGGGTTGTGAGACTTCGGCATTTCGAAGGATAAAGACGAAGGCGTCTTGGTTTGCGCCGATAACACGGCGACTAGGCCAATAAAAGTGAGCAATGCGATTAGCACACTCCGGATTCGCGACGCGCTCGGGATACCGATCATTGTTTCATCGCCTCATACGGCTGCAGCTCCGGATTTGCCGTGTCGCCTACGACCCAGCCGTCGCGCAACTGAATGATGCGTGACCCGTAGGCGGCATTTACTTCCGAGTGTGTGACCTGGACAATGGTCGTCCCCTGCTGATTGAGTTCGCGGAAAAGTTCCATGATCTCCTTTGCCTGTGAGGAATGCAGATTTCCCGTAGGCTCGTCTGCCAACAACAAAGCTGGTTTGTGGATCACCGCACGAGCCACGCCGACCAACTGCTGTTGCCCGCCGGAGAGCTGGCTGGGAAACAGATCTTTCTTGCCGACAATCTGGAAGCGGTCGAGCGTGTCTGCGACCAGGCTCTGCCGTTGTTTTGCCGGAATGTCTTTGTAAGAGAGCGGCAGGTCAATATTTTCGGCCACCGTCAGGTCATCGAGCAGGTGGTAGCTCTGAAACACCATCCCTGTGTTTCGCTTGGCCAGTTCCGCCCGCTGCTTGCGTTTCATCGCGTGCACGGGCTGCTCACGAAACCAGTACTCGCCCTCCCAGGCATCATCGAGCAAAGCCAGCACATTCAATAAGGATGACTTCCCCGCCCCGGACGGCCCCATGACAGTGATGAACTCTCCTTCACGAATTTCCAGATTGACGCGACGCAGCACCCAGAATTGCCCCGCAGGGAGTTTGTAACTGCGCTCCAAATTCTTGAGTTGAATCATGCTTCCTTTCGGATGAATTCGAGTCTACTCATAACGCAATGCCACCATGGGATCGACTCTCGCCGCGCGCCATGCCGGTATGCTGCATGCGATCACCGCGACCGCCCCGAGCAGAACGGTCACGCCCAAATAAGTAATTGGGTCGAGACCCGATACACCGAATAACATCGCCGAGATGGCTTGACTGGCCGCCGCCGCGCCGATTAATCCCAGGAGGACACCCAGTCCGGCAAGAATCATCCCCTGGCGAAGAACCAATGCGACAATGCTGCCGCGCGACGCACCCAGTGCCGACCGCACTCCAATTTCGCGCGTGCGTTCGTTGACGCTGCCGGAGAGAACGCCATACATGCCGGTCGCCGCGAGCATCAGCGCAACCAGGCCGAATGCCTCGAACAAGGTGAGAACGAAACGCCGCTCGGCTTCGGACGCGGCGAGCAAATCGCCCATAGTGGCAACCCGCACGATGGGCTGGTCCTTGTCTACCGACCAGATTGCGTTTCTGATGACGGGAGCAAACGATGCCGCGTCGCCACCCACACGAACCACAAGTGACTGCACGTTCTCGACCCAGGTCCACTGCGTAGACGAAGTGTAGAACGCATCCGATGCGCTCAGGGCCAGCGATGTTTGCTTCACATTGCCTACCACGCCAACGATAATGGCCCACGGTCTGTCGGAATGACCAATGTCGGGACCAATACGAACGCGTTGTCCGAGTGGGTCTCGATTGGGGAACTTGCGTTTGGCGAAGGATTCACTGATCAGAACGGCGACAGGCGCTCCAGCCACGTCGTGATCTTCAAGCAGGCGGCCGCGGCGAAGCGGAATGCGCATTGCCTTGAAATAGTCCGGACTCACCGAATAGCGAAGCCCATCCTCGGAATTTTCGTTCGCATCCCCCTCGAGCTGGATTCCAAACGAGGCGCTGTCGCCGCTTAGCGGCAGCTGGCTGGTGAATGCCGCCGCCGTGACGCCGGGAACATGCCGCACGGCTTCCAGAACTTGCGTGAAGATTCGAGCCCGATCCACATCGGCGTCGTAGCGGTGACCGGATTCCTGCACCTGCATAGTGAGCACGTTGGAAGCATCGAAGCCAGGATCGATGGCGAACAGACCACGCAGGCTCCGCAATAACAGACCTGCGCTCACGAGCAACACCAGCGCGAGCGCGACTTCCACGACGACCAGGGTGCGGCGGGTAAATTGAGGACCACCAGCGGTGCGCCCCGAGCTTTGCTGTAACCCAATGCGTAGATCGCTGCGACAAGCGTGGCGTGCCGGAATCAGTCCGACCATGAGGCCGATGAGCGCCGTAATGGCCACAGAGAAGACAAAGGCCATGCCATCGACCCGGATTGCGTCCATGCGTGGAAGTTCAGCTGGACTGAACGCCAATACGGCGTGTACGCCTAGGCGGGCGACTGCTAACCCAAAAATACCGCCTAGGAGGGCAAGCAGCAAACTTTCCGTAAGCAACAGGCGGCCCAATCTCGTTGGCGCTGCGCCAAGCGCGGCCCGCATTGCGAATTCGCCGCTCCGTTGCGCCCCGCGGGCGAGCAGCAGATTCGTAACATTTACGCACGCGATCAGGAGTACCA
This sequence comes from Candidatus Sulfotelmatobacter sp., assembly GCA_030049565.1. Classification (GTDB taxonomy): domain Bacteria; phylum Acidobacteriota; class Terriglobia; order Terriglobales; family Acidobacteriaceae; genus Sulfotelmatobacter. The sequence continues at coordinate 718 of JASIKQ010000249.1, read as the reverse complement.
GGATCATCGCCCCGAAAACGGCGAACAGCGTGTCTTTAACACCGCTAGCGAGATCATCCCGCAGCAAGTTAACGCTGACCCCGTTTCTGAGCGATGCCCACGGGGGGCGGGGAAACTCGGCGACTGGGGTGCGCGCGATCCCATCCAGATCGCTCCTGGCCTGATCGGGGCTGACGCCTGCCCTCAGCCTGCCCACCATCTGCAGGTGATGACCCCACTCCCTCGTTTGGAGGGTGGTGACGTTTCTTGCGTCGTATTGCAGGGGAGACCAGACCTGGGTCGATGGAGCAAGGACGTTTTCGAATGTTGCGGGCATCACGCCGATAACGTTATAAGTGTCGTCGTCGAGCCTGACGTCACGTCCAACGATCTTGCTGTCACCGCTGAAATGGCTCCGCCAGAATGCGTTGCTTAGGATCACTACTTTTGGGCCGCTCAACAGATCGTCAGAAGTTTGGAAATCGCGTCCTAGTATTGGCAAAACGCCCAGCGTGCGGAAATAGCCGGCGCTCACTTTCTGGCCCTCGAGTCGTTCCGGCTGGTCCGCACCGCTCAGGGCCGGCTGCCATGTTTTCATCACAGCGAGCGCCTCGAAAGAGCGGCTTCGCTCCGCCAGTTCACGATAGGTATGGAAGGCCTGGGGTAGGCGGGAGCCGGTCTCCGCAGCATACCAAATCATCATGATTCGGCTGGCGTGCGGATAGGGCAGCGGCTCGAA
>JASIKQ010000248.1 GCA_030049565.1 Candidatus Sulfotelmatobacter sp. | reverse complement strand
CTGCCAGCCGCTCACGTAGATCGCCTGCAAGCCGGCCTGCACCTGCTGCACCGCCTGATTGCCCGTGACCGCACCCAGCGCCTTCACATAAGCCTCGGTCTGCAATAGGTGCCACAATCGCTCCGCGCCCATGCGAGCCAGCGTGTGCTCGATGTGAATCGAGCCACGCAGACGCAACACGTCCTCCGCCGAGTACGGACGCTCAACTCCCTTCCAGCGCCGATTGTTTTTCCAGTCATACGTCAGGCAATCCTGAGCCAGAGCCTGAGGCGAAACTCTTTCGTCGTGGCTTGGATTGTGCTGACGCAGGGATGGCGAGGGGAATTGAGTTTGGGTCTCGTGGTTTCCGTTGTCATTCACGGGCATTGCAAGCTTTCTCCTAAAATCTTTTATTGTTCAATATAGTGAACTACCATTCACCATACTGGATACTCGCGCAGCCTATGCCCGGCACAACTTGCAGTCAATGGCAGTGTTCAGTATTATGAACATACATTCATTTTCTTGTACGCTTAAGGGAGTCTTCTGATGAGTACCGGAATCGCCGTAAGCAAGCTTTCGCCTGAGTCCGCGGCTGTAGAACGGGCATTGGCCATGCTGGAGGCTGTAGCTCAGAGCTCCGAGGGCCTGAGCAATGCCGAGATCAGCCGTAAGCTGGAGATTCCAAAGAGCTCGGCCAGCTACATTCTGCGCACGCTGGAGAACCACGGCTATCTGACTCGCGACGCAGAATCGGCAAAGTACCGGGTTGGCCTGAAGATTCTCAGCCTGAGCCGCGGAGCCCTGGGGGGACTCGATATCCGTGGCATTGCCTTGCCGGTCATGCGGCGGCTGATGCACCATACCGGCCTCACCTGCCACCTCGCGGTTTTGGATGGGGCCGAGGCAGTTTATGTGGAAAAAGTCGAACCCGAGGGTTTTATCCGCATGGATACGTGGGTGGGACGGCGCATGCGGGTACACGCCACCAGCGTTGGTAAAGCCATCGTGGCCTACATTCCGCAACAGGAACTGGAGCAGATCATAAGAAAGGTGGGCATGGAGCGGCGCACGCCCAAGACCATTACGACCATGCCGCGACTGCTCAAGGAACTCGAGAAAGTGCGTGCTCAAGGCTATGCCGTGGACGACGAAGAAAATAATCTGGCGGCGCGCTGCCTGGCCGCGCCGATCTTCGACCAGCGCGGGATTATCGTGGCCAGCCTCGGTCTAAGCGGCACCACGCAACAGGTAAGTCCGCAGACTATGCCGCGGATTTTGGAAGCGCTCAAGGACGCTGCCCGGCATATTTCCATGGGCATGGGTTACCGCGTTCCTCACCGGCGTGCGGGTGCCTAGGTAAACTCTGATTAAGTGTCCGAGGGAACGTTAAACGGGGAAACTGTGGGACAAAAGCGACCACAGGCGAGTCCTCTGATGAAATCACGCCAAGAGCCACGAGGTCCGCGGAATGGCCGACAACCCTGCCGATGAGATCGTTCGTTATTACAAGCTAGGGAAGGAAGCTGCGCGGCTTTCCACCGGATGGTGTCAACTCGAGCAGGAAGGAACTCGGGAGCTGATCCTGCGCCATATTCAACCTGCACCCGCCAGAGTTCTCGACGTTGGTGGCGGGGCAGGAGCTTGTGCCTGCTGGCTGGCGACGCGAGGTTATGAAGTACATTTGATCGACTCGGTGGCGCGCCATGTCGAACAGGCCCGGGCCGCTTCGGCGAAACAGCCGCAATATCCGCTGGCGTCGGCTGAGGTAGGCGATGCGCGCATGCTACCCCAAACTGACGGCAGCGCCGATGCGGTCTTATTGCTAGGTCCGATTTATCACTTGACGCAACGAAGCGACCGGCAGACCGCGCTGGGCGAGGCATATCGCGTCCTTCGCTCCGGTGGCCTCTTGTCGGTAGCCGGGATCGGCCGTTTTGCCTCGCTGCTCGACTCGCTTGCGCATGGATTTTTCGATCTGCCAGAGTTTGCTCCAATTTTGGATCGCGACCTGGCCGAGGGCCAGCATCGCAACCCAACCAACAACCTTACGTACTTTACTGACGCGTTTTCCATCGTCCGGAAGAGCTTGCCCACGAACTAACGGAAGCGGCTATGAACTGGTTGAATTAGTAGCCGTGGAAGGGGGTCGGCTGGCTGGCTCAGGATTTCGATCGCCTGTGGAACGAACCCCGGCAGCGCGAACGGCTGCTGGAAGTAGTGCGAAGGGTGGAGCGCGAGCCAGCTCTGATAGGCTGCAGCTCTCACATTCTGGCAATAGGGAGAAAGCGCTGAACAATCCAGCGCAGACCTTATCAAGCAGTTCCTTTGATAGGGGCTGCACTGTCCATAGTGCCCATCGGTCCAGGCTGCAATGGCACCAGTACGATTCCTTTCTTCCGGTTGAAAACCAGAGTTGAAACTTGGGCACAGCGATCACAAAGCCAGTAGCGTTCCACGCGACGCGGTGGGTGCCGCGCGTAGGGAGACAAGGAATCCCCGGGTTGTGGAAACGGCGTGGCTTCCACCAGGAAAAGCCGGCCTTGGCCGAGCCTAAGAAACGGCCTGGAGCATTGGGAGTTGGCGCAATGGCTGAGCATGATCGAAAACTTCCTTTGTAGGAGCCAAGGGGCCGATTCCTGCAGGACAGGATTCTTTCCCGGTGCATGCGGGATACCAAAACATTTCTCTCGATGGCGTTTATTAAATAATGGCAATTCTCTGCGGCCTGCCGATTTTTCGGCAGGCTGACGAACTTTCGTCGCGGACGCTGCCCCGTTCGTGGGCGTCGTTGTAGCGGTCAAGAGCGCAGAGCAACGGAGCAATCGAGTTGCTAGGACAGCCGGCACCTCTATTGGAAATCGAGACTTGCGTTGAATCGTATAAAATTTCCATTAGTCATGTGCGGTTTGCGCGCAGGGTGAACCGGACGGCTCAGGGAGCGTATTCAATTTGTGGTTGCAAATGATTGAAAAGTATATACTTGCCATAGGTAATTTGCTGTATGGGAAACTGGCATGTGCCGTGCAAAAGTAACTCGGGAGTTGGAAGCGCTACGTTATCTTCCCAGATTTTAAAGCATCGCCGCGCGAAGGAGAATCCGATCGCGCTGAGACGAGAATTCAAGGAGCTCGTAACCATATGACCCGCACTTCGTTAGCCATTCTCTTAGCAGCGTGTATGGCGGCCACCGTCGGCTGCAGCAGTAAGAACTACGTCAAGCAACAGACTACGCCGCTCATCAACAAGACGAATGAACTCGATGACATGACGGCGAAAAACAGCAAGGACATCAAAGATGTCGATGCGCGCGTCCAGTCTGGTCTTCAGGCGGTGAACGCCAAGACCGCGGATGTTGAGCAGAAGGCACAGGCGGCCAATCAGTCGGCCACTGCGGCGCAGCAAACGGCCGATAACGCCAACAATCGCGTCACCGTGCTGGACAATACGGTCGCCAATCTGGACAACTATCATGCCGTCGCGGAAACATCGGTGAAGTTCGGCTTCAATAAAGACAACCTCACTCCCCAAGCCAAACAGGCACTGGACCAGTTGGCGGGCAGCATCGCCAGCACCAGGGGCTACATCATCGCTCTGGAAGGCAGCACCGATTCGGTCGGCTCGGAGGAGTACAACTATGATCTGAGCGAGCGCCGGGCGAATTCTGTGATCCAGTACCTGGCATCGAAATATAACGTGCCCGCCCACAAGATGTACGTGATCGGTTTGGGCAAGGATAAGCCGTTGGAGTCAAACAAGACCAAGCAAGGCCGTGCCGATAATCGCCGCGTCGATGTCCGGCTGATGACCAACACCGTGGGCGATACGAACCAGCCCACCAATCCGCCCACCACTGGGCAGAACAATCCGTCCTCGATGTAATGCGACCGGGATTTTGCCCTTCCCCACAGACAGGCCGCTCATTGAGCGGCCTGTTTTATTGTTAAGCTGCCTGGAAAGCTGCTTGGAGCTCAAACCTTTTTCCGCTTCCTTGTGGCGATAAAATAGAAGCAAATGAAATACGGGCTCTGTTTGTGTCTGCTGCTCGTTCTTGGCTCCGCGACATGGGCGCAGCAGCCGTCATCTTCGACGGCGCCGTCATCATCGCCATC
>JASIKQ010000247.1 GCA_030049565.1 Candidatus Sulfotelmatobacter sp. | reverse complement strand
TGATGACGTATCCGTGCTGGGCTGCGAGTTCTTCGGCTTTGAGCTGACGCTCGATACCAGTTGGGCCGACGAGAACGAGTTCCGCGCCAAGCGCGGCGGTCTTCTCGCGTTTGACTGCAGGCGCGGCGGCGGGCATGACGATGATGGCCTTGACTCCGAGAGCGCGAGCGGCGTAGGCGACGCCCTGGCCGTGGTTGCCGCTGGAGTAGGTGATGACTCCACGCTTACGGTCTGCTTGTGAGATTTGAGAGATTTTGTTGTAGGCGCCACGGAGTTTGAAAGCTCCAATGGGCTGCTGGTTCTCGGGCTTGAGATAAAGACGCCGCGGGTCTTCCGCGCAGAGTGGAAATTGTACTAGCGACGTGTGAACGGTGATGCCGCGCAGGCGCACACGGGCGGCTTGGATGTCGGCGAGGGTGACCACAGTTCAGGTTTCGGTATCGCGACAGAGCTACTTACACCAGGATAGCCGTCCGCCTTTCCATGGGCACAAACTCACGTTGGTTATACCCTGTGTACACCTGCCGTGGCCGGGTAATCTTCTGTTCCGGATCGTTAATCAGTTCCTGCCATTGCGACAGCCAACCCGCCGTCCGCGGAATCGCAAACAGTACCGTAAACATCTCCGGCGGGAAACCCATCGCCTGGTACATGATGCCGGAATAAAAATCGACATTGGGATAGAGCTTGCGCTTCACAAAATACTCGTCTTCCAGAGCGATGCGCTCCAACTCCAGCGCGATATCCAGCTTCGGATTGCGCCCCGTGACCTCGAACACTTGCTCCGCCGTCCACTTGATGATTTTCGCCCGTGGATCGTAATTCTTATAGACGCGGTGCCCGAAACCCATGAGCCGCCCGTGCCCTTCTTTCACCTTCTTGATGTAAGCCGGCACGTTTTCTTTCGAGCCGATTTCATCCAACATCTTGAGCACTTCTTCGTTGGCTCCGCCGTGAAGAGGGCCAGCCAGTGCCGACGCGGCTGAAGCCGTCGCCAAATAAGGATCGGTTTGCGCGCTTGCCACAGAGCGCATGGCATTGGTCCCGCAATTCTGCTCGTGATCGGCGTGCAAAATGAACAAAATGTCAAGCGCCCGCGCCAGCGTGGGATTGGCCACGTACTTCGGCTCGACCATTTTCCACAGCATGTTCATGAAGTTTTCCGTGTAGCTCAGATCGTTATCCGGGTACACGTAGGGAAAACCCATGTTGTGCCGATAGGCACTGGCGGCAATCGAGGGAACCTTTCCGATCAGGCGTTTGATTTGCAGCATGCGGTTATTGACATCGTGAACCTGCCGCGCCTCCGGGTAAATGCTTGACAGCGCCGCGACCGTGCTCACGAACATCGCCATGGGATGTGAATCATAGCGGAATCCCTCCATAAATTTCTTGGTGGACTCGTGCAGCATGGTGTGGTGGGTGATGTCATTCACCCAGCTCTTTAAGTCTGTCTGCGTCGGCAATTCCCCAAACATTAGTAGAAATGCGACTTCCAGGAAAGTGCAGCGCTCCGCCAGCACCTCGATGGGATATCCGCGATAACGCAAGATGCCCTTATCTCCATCGATGTAGGTGATGCTGCTGCGGCATGAAGCCGTATTCATGAACGCAGGATCGTACGTCATCAGCCCAAAATCTTCCGCATCGGTTTTGATCTGCCGCAGGCTCATCGCCCGAATCGTGCCATCTTCGATGGGCACGGTGTAAACCTGTCCGGTTCGGTTGTCCGTAATGGTAAGCGTGTTCTCTGGCATGGAAACGTCCACTCCTTCGGCGTCGCATTAGGAAATACAACAATAGCGTAACTTACCGTAACGCGGCTCGACAACCAGTTCTGTGACCGAGGTCACGCAGTCTGGTGACCATACCACGCCAGGGAAGCCGTCCGCGTTTTTTCTCGTTCACAACTCACAGGTTTTTCGGTGGCCTCATGTCCCGCCGAAAACATAAAACCGGCGGCCACAGCCGCCGGTCTCGAATCACAACAGCACGTTAGTTCGACGAATCATCCCGCCGCTTCAATGTCGGACGATCATCATCCGTCTGCCCATTTCCATTATTGTCGCCGCCGCTGGTCGAAGTCCTGCGCAGGCTGGGCTTGTTCGCGTCCTTCTGATCGACCACCTTGTGCCGGTTTTCAATCGCCGCCAGCCGCGCCTTCACCTCGTCAAACTCCGACGTAGTCACAATGTACTGCGGCTTCGAGGGGAGAATTTTGCGGATTTCTTCCTGAGATTTTTCAATCCGTTCGGGAGTCTGCGGGTGCGTGTCAAAGGCTTTCGAAATCGTCCCCGGCTTCTTCTTCTCCATCGCCTGAATCTTTTCGAAGAACGACACAAAGGCCGATGGATCATATCCCGCCCGGTACATATACTCCACGCCGAGATAATCCGCTTCCGCCTCGAATCCACGCGAGAACTTCAGGATGCCCATCATTCCCGCCAATCCCGAGAACTCATACGCTCCGTAGCCAATGCCACCACCAATAAAAATCAGCGGCACAGTCGCCATCTGCATCAGGTTCATGCGCGTCTGCTCGCGGGCAATGTGGCAGGCCGCGACGTGCGAGATCTCATGCGCCATCACGCCCGCCAACTCAGCTTCTTCATCCGCCGCCAAGATCAGACCCGAGTTCACGTAGAAGAACCCACCCGGCAGCGCCATCGCATTCACCACATCCGAGTCGATCACTTTGATGGTGAACGGCACCTGTGCATCCGAGTTCCGTACCAGGTTCTGGCCGACGCGGTTCACATACTCGGTCACTACGGGATCGGTCACCAGCTTGACCTGGGACTCAATCTGCTGCGAATAGGCGCGGCCCATGGCTACCTGGCGCTCCACGCTGTACCAGTTACCTACGCCGCGTCCGCAGCCTACGTTGCGGTTGCCGACCGCATCCACGTCGTTTATGCCACCATCGTGTTTGATCTGGTCGTCATCCTTGGTGGGCAGCGCCGCCGGAGGCTGCGCCGGCGCATTTTGCACATCGGCCGCCTTGGGCTGCCCCGCATCTGGATCGGTTGTGGGCACCGGCTTCGTGGGCGTCTGATTCTGGGGCGGAGTCTGCGTCGGACTCTGCGTCTGCGGTGTATTTTGTGGCGGAGTCTGATTAGGATCTTGTGTTTGCGCCTGTGTCCAAGGCACCGCGCTGAACGCCGCCATCGCCACCGTCATTGCCAGCCATCGTAACTTCATGGTGAACTCCTTGCGGCCAGATACCCCATTTGTATTATACGCCCGGTGGGAATACCCCACCCCCGAATATGGCCCTTTGGGTTAGACGCCCCTGAGCGGTAGCAGGTTATCCACGATGTCGACTAAATACTTGAGCCGGAGGTACTATAGCGCCTTCCGCGCCGTTCATAGCAAGGCAGGAGGCCTTATGCTCGACCGCCGTCATTTTCTTTCCACCGCCGCCACCGGACTCGCCGCTTTGTCTTCGTCTTCGTGGGGCTTCCGTAACAGCCTGTTTGCGCAGCTTGAGAAAATTCCGCCGCTGCCCGATCGATCTTTCTACGACAAAAACGAAGACGCATATTGGGCCGGGATGCGCAAGCAGTTTCTGATTCCCGAGGACGAAGTTTATCTGAATAACGGCACGGTGGGATCGAGTCCTGCGCCGGTGCTGCGCGCGGTGTTTGAGGGATACCAAACCACTGAAAAGATGGACCAGCTGGATCCGGAAGACTATCCGATTTGGGGATACGCGGCGTGGAACGAGTTTCGCGATCCGCTGGCCGAGTTTGTCGGCTGCAGGCGCGACGAACTGGCGCTGCTGCGCAACGCGACCGAGGCGAACAGCTACATCGCCAACGGCCTCGACATGAAGCCCGGTGACGAGGTGCTGATGACAGATCAGGAGCATCCGGGAGGCGAACATCCGTGGAACCTGAAGGCGAAGCGTTATGGAATCGTGGTAAAGAAGGTCACGCTGCCGCGTCCGGTGAAAAATGCAGCACAGGTTTTGAATTTGTTTAGTGACGCGATCACGCCGCGCACGCGGGTGCTGTTCTTCAGCCACATCACCACATTTTCCGGCGTGGTTTTGCCGGCGAAGGAGTTATGCGCTCTGGCCCGGACGAAGGGAATTTTGTCGGCGGTGGATGGGGCGCACGTAACAGGAATGATGCGGCTCAACCTGCACGAGATCGGATGCGATATGTATTCGTCGAGTCCGCACAAGTGGCTGCAAGCACCGAAAGGCTCGGGATTTTTGTATGTGCGCGATGAAGTGATCGACCGCGTGTGGAACACAATCGTGACCGAAGGCTGGGACGAGCCGCAGATTCGGGCCGAACGCTTTCAGCGCATCGGCAGCTCCAATGTTCCCGCATTGTGGGGACTGCGGGCGGCACTCAAGATGGCGTATGACATCGGTATGGAACGCATTGAGCGGCGCCATCGAGCGCTGGCCGATTACATGCTGGCGGAAATGGTAAAGCGCGGAGCAGAATCGTGGACCTCGCCAGACCCTGCGCTGCGCTGCGCGATTGTGACGGTAAACGTGCCCCCGGTGCCGAGGATGGATTTGGAGAACTGGCTGTGGAAGACGCATCGCATACGGATACGCGGCGGGGAGCCGAACAAGTTGCGATTGTCGACGCCGTATTACTTGCAGAAGAGCGATATTGATAGGTTTTTGGCGGGGTT